>NZ_JAEQCI010000044.1:0-70022 GCF_020738565.1 Microcoleus sp. PH2017_12_PCY_D_A
GAATGAACCCTGCGGTCTTCCTGGTTTTAAGCCTGATACTGATGTCGATAAGGTCAATCTTTATGTAAGCGTTTTTCCGCAAGGGAAGGGCTTGTTGCCCGATGATAGGTGGGATGGGTTAAATTCGGCTGGCGACCAAGATTACAATCCGAATCGGGTTCTGACTGCTGAATGGAACAATGGTATCTGGACTTGGGATGGCGGCACTAAAGCTGGTTCTTCTGAGGAGTTTACTCTTTCTAATGACCGAATGTTGACGGCGGGTCAGGAATATCATTGGGCTGTGGAAGCTGTGACGAATGGAGAGGAAAGAAAAGTTGTTACCAATCAGTTTAAAACTTTACTGCCGGCTCCGATGACTGGTAGCAATACTTTCAGTAGCGTTACGGTATTAACGCGGGGCTTAGAATCTCAACCTAATTTGATAGATCGCCAATTCGAGCAGATGGCTTCTCACCTGACTAAAGAAAATGGTTTGGTCATGCGTTACGATCTGGCCACTAACAAATGGGGGTGGCTGAATTTTGATGGCTCCACAACCTTCTCCCCTCCAAGTCATAAATTTGGCGCACCACTGATACTAATCCCTGGATGGGAACAGTCGCCAGAAGCAACCGCATTTAACTCTGGCTTTACTGAGGCAGCCGCAGATGCCTTTTTTGCTTCACTGGTAGCTTTAAATCAAAATTTGGTAAACACCCTTTTCAATTCACCTATGCACTTTATGGGGTTTGGTCAGGGTGCAGCGATCAACAATGAAATTGTCCAGCGTTTGGGGAGTTATTTTCCCTTCGCTGGTGGTACTAGCCTTGTAAACCGCGACCTCCAGATGACAACGATCGATCCTCATGCTTTCGACCCAAATGAGTCGGTAGCCTCCTTAAACAGCTTCCGCGATCCAGAAGTGCGAATCTGGGAAAATGTTACCTATGCCGATAACTATTATCAAGACGTTCCCGCTGTAGATACACAGGAAATTAATACCCCTGCTGGTCGGCGAATTGCGGAGGCGGATTGGAACGTACACCTTGGTGGTTCTGATGACTCGATCCGGATTGGATTTACTGAAAATAGCACGCATCGAAGGCCTCACCAAGCTCTAACTTGGTATGGAGGAACAGCTAACCTTAGCGGAAGTCAAATCCCCTCAAAGAATGGAGAGAAGATTTACCGTCGGCTTGGAGATCTGGAATTAGATAGTTCAGGGAATCCAACCACACCTACGTGGTACACACCCGACCATACTAATGCTAATTTTACTCACGGTGAACAACGAGCTCCTTGGGAAGGTATCGGTACTGGCTGGTTTTACTCGGTACTGGGTGGTGGCTCTCAATTACGCCCCTATGATGCTAACGTAAGTAACCGTGTCCCCGTAACTGAGGACAATACCTACACAGACGAAATTATAGGTAACAAGATGCGAGGTGACTATGCAGTTCCCACCCTTTTCAATGGTAATTTTGACGCCAGCAAACGTTTTACAGATCAGAGCGTTCCAGGCTGGTCTTTTTACAACTCTTTAAGTGTATCCGACAATCCTAATGTGTCGCAAAGACATCTGCATGAACGGGATGAGATTGATACCTTCTTAACCGAAGAGCAAAGAATATTAAACTACGGTTTGGCGGGAAAAAACTATACCTTGAAGATGGGAGGAACCGATGGACCTAAAGAAATAATTCATAATCTCTTTCTTGTCCCCGATCAAAACAGCTTACACGATAGTTTGAAGTTCGACCTGCACGTACCCCAAGACCAACTCGGTGCGGGAAGAAAAATTACGGTTTCTATGCAAGCAAACGTAGCTGGTTACGAACAGTTTACGTCAATAGGAACTATCGATTTAGAGCGAGGAGTATCTGGAATAAATAGCTCTCCGGAGGATCTCGACAGCAACATTCGCAAGATCGGTTATGGTACTGAAGGCTTGGAAACTTTCTACCTAAATCTTCCGGAAGAACTGCGCGGTAAGGCAGCTTTACTCAAGTTTGAAATCAATGACGGCACTGTTTACCTTGACGATATTTCTTTTGGCAAGAAGTGGGAACCTTCTATGACTCTCGCTGAGGCTGAAGAATATATAAAAAATAGCGACTACAGCGGACGCGTGTTCCATCATGGAACTAACCCAGATGGTGCTGCTAGTATTGCGGGGGCTGGTGTAAATCCCGCTAGGTTCACAAGAGGTTTCCTCGGAATAGGTTTTAATGTGACAAATCGGGAGGAGAGGGCTAGGGATTTTAGCAGCGATGAGAATGGCAATCCAAGGGTGGGTCCGGTATTAAAGATCCTGCTGAACGTAAAAAACCCCAAAGTTTATCAGGATTTAATTGAATTTGATAAGGAGGTAGCTAATTACGGTCTGGAAACTGGTCTACAAGAACCAGAACGGACTGTTAGATATGCAGAGTATCTCAAATCTCAGGGGTATGATGCGATCTCGACTACCTCAACAAGCATGCAACATCATTTAGTTTTCGACCCCAAACAAGTAGTAGTTGTTGAGGATTAATCAAATGGCTGAATATGGAGGATGCCGTGCCTGCCGTCACTTGTTTTATGGCGTGTATATAGACGAGATTCCAACTTGTCGCGCCTTCCCTGAAGGAATACCACTAATGATTGTCGTCGGAAATATAGAACACACAAAACCTTTACCCGACCAAGACAATACAATTGTTTATGAACCAGCCGAAGCAGCCAAGTAGGCAGTACCCAAAGGCTAACTCGGTGCGGGAATAAAGATTATGCTGAACGTAAAAACCCCAAAGTCTATGTTAGTGTGGAGGAATTTATGGCTCACGTAAATAATTATGGTCGGGAAACTGGTTTACAAAAACCAGAACTGACTGTTAGATATGCAGAGTATCTCAAATCTCAGGGGTATGATGCGATCGCGACTACCCCAGAATTCATGCAATATTATTTAGTTTTCGACCGCAAACAAGTAGTTGTTGTTAAGGAGTAATCAAATGGCTGAATATAAACGATGCCTTGACTGCCGTCACTTGTTAGATGGCATTGTAGACGAGATTCCAACTTGTCGCGCCTTCCCTAAAGGAATACCACTAATTTTTGTCGTCGGAGGTGGAGAACATATAAAACCTTTACCCGACCAAGGCAATACAATTGTTTATGAGCCAATAGAACACACAAAACCTTTACCCGACCAAGACAATACAATTGTTTATGAACCAGCCGAAAAACCTTTTTGGCAGACGGAGTGACAACCGAGTCAAAAGCCCCATCGGTAGCGGATTTGGTAGATCCTGCTTACTTTAACAGAGGATACTCATTGTTTGGACCGGGACTTTATTTATCAAATGATATAAGGGTAGCCGAAATCTACAGCACCGATGATGCCGTATTAGATATAACGTTAAATGTAAAAACTCCCCAAATATATTCACATGATTTTGCCTACAAGTCCAGCTTAGAAAACTACCGTTTAACTAATGGTTTACAGTTGTCAGACCAAGAGTTAATTAATCAATATGCAGAATATTTAAAATCTCAAGGTTACGATGCTCTTCAAATAGGAAATGCTCTAGTTCCTTGGAGAAAAAGCATCCTAGTTTTTGACCCAAAACAGGTAGTAGTTGTTCGCCCATAATCTTCCAATGAATAAAAATCAAATGAGCAAATATGAAGGTTGTCGTTGTTGTCGGCATTATTTAGTTGAACTAACTTGCAGTGCCTTTCCTGAAGGAATACCTCTGGTAATAATATCAGGGCAAATTCAACATACTGAAATTCTACCCAAGCAGGGAAATACAATTGTTTATGAGGCAATTAAAAAAAGTACAACAGACCAAATGGAAGAGTAAAAATAAAATTGGCTGGGCAGAGCCAGACGCTAAAAACGTAAAAAATGATACGATCTGTAAAAGTTTAGATTAATTTATAGATCGTATTGTTGTTAAGGAGTAATCAAATGGCTGAATATGGAGGATGCCTTGCCTGCCGTCACTTTTTTTATCGCGTGTATGTAAACGAGATTCCCACTTGTCGCGCCTTTCCTGAAGGAATTCCACCAATTATTATCGTCGGAAAAGAACATACAAAACCTTTACCCGATCAGGACAATACAATTGTTTATGAACCAGCCGAAAAACCTTTTTGGCTGACGGACTGACAACAAGAGTCAAAAGCCCCATCGGTGGCGGATTTTGACTCTTGTTATTGGCGAGGAAAATATAGAGGAAAACAGGAGGATGAAGGTTGGTATCTTTTGACCAGTGTCGGCACCTTAAGACAATCGATCGATATCTTCAAATGTCAGTAAATCATTTCCAAGGAATTAATGAGTTATTTAAGCGAATCAAATCCAATTTTAGATTTTTATCTCGACCAGCAGCCAAATTCGCAAGGCCGGGCGATCGAGGATATTTGGTCGTGGGATTACCAGAAGTTAGAAGCGATACACGACTACATTCAATGGCTGTTTCCGCTGACAGAAAAAAGTTACTTTAATACGAGCGATCCTACTTTGAATGAGCGGGTAATTCAAGCTTTTAGAACAAGCGATGAATTGAGAAATCGCTTAATTAAATCTCTCAAAGTCATGCTGGCTTTTTACGGGTTGGAATGCCGCACAGAAGAAAACGCGGAAATTGTCATTGCCAAATCTGAGGAATATTTGTCGAGAAGCCGAAAGTGGATTGAAAGATTGAATCACAATTACCTGCGCCTGACTAGGATACTGAAAAGTTTGACAATTTTGGGATTGGAAAATTATGCTTTAGCTCTTTTTAATTGTTTGGATGAGATATATAATGAAAACAAGGAAATTATTGGTTTAACGACTTATAAGTATTGGAAAAACGCTGTAAAGCGAAGTTCAATAACAAATTGAGGACAATACTATTTTACCTCGATTATTTTAAGTAATGAGTTCAAGGAGACAAGATTATCCATATGTTACTGGCAGAATTACTCGATAGTTATAATGCTGGCGATCGCAATTTCGCCGGGTAGCTCAATATGGTATTTCTACTGAGTTAGCCCGAGCTAACTTAAGCAACATTATTTTAAGTGGAGCTCACAGACTTGATTGGAGCCGACTTAACTAATGCTGATTTAAGTGAATGACTAAAACTGAGATTTAGGCGCTACCCCGTCACAAAGACGCCGATCGCGATCGCTCACATTAGGATTAGTTCTGAGATAATCCCCCACCCAATCGCAGCCCCTCACCAGCAAATCATCAAGATCCAAATTCCACCTAGCAGAAGCTAGAATTTTCCCATCCGGGCTAAAACTCAAGCCCATCACACTATCCTTGTGACCGGTCAAAGTTTTCAGCAAAGTCCCGCTGCGGCTCCACAGCTTCACCTTATGATCGTAACTGCCCGAAGCAACCAACAAACCGTCCGGGCTAAAACCCACGCTAGTCACGCTGTCGCTAGAACCCTTCAGCAGCGTCGCCACCAAAGTTCCGTCCACCTTCCACAGCTTCACCGAATTGTCGTAACCAGCCGAAGCCAGCATTTTGCTATCAGGACTAAAAGCAACCCCCAACACAAAACTATTGTGAGCCCCTTCAAACGTCCTCAACAAACCACCGTCCCGATTCCACACTTTAACAGTACCGTCATCGCTTGCAGAAGCCAGCATTGAGCCGTCAGGACTGAATGTCACCCCAGTTACCCAACCTTTGTGTCCCGTCAAAGTCTTAATCAACCTGCCGTGTCTCGTCCAGAGTTTCACAGTCTTGTCCTTGCTCGCCGAAGCGATAATCTCGCTGTCGGGGCTAAAATTCACGCTCATCACGCTGTCGCCGTGTCCTTCGAGGGTAAACAGCACAGAAGGCGAACACGGAAATAGCGGCGCCGAAGGACAAGGGAGACTATTACTCGTCGCATCTTTGTTCAGACTCCAGACTTTCACCGTTTTGTCGTAACTCCCAGAAACCAGTAGCTGTCCGTCGGGGCTGAAACTGACGCTGGCGACTCTCTGAGTGTGTCCTTCCAAGGTTTCGAGCAAAATCCCGGTGCGGCTCCAGAGTTTGATAGTTTTGTCCGTAGAAGCAGAAGCCAGCTTTTGACCGTCGGGGCTGAAAGTAACGCTTTGCACCCGGTTTTGGTGTCCGTCAAGGGTTTTGAGCGGCACATCGTCGAGCCGCCAAAGTCGGACTGTTTTGTCAAAACTTGCCGAAGCTAGAGTTTTGCCATCCGGGCTAAAACTTACCTGAGTAACTCGATCGGCGTGTCCCTCAAAAGTTCTGAGCAAACGACTGTCCGGTTTAATATTGCTAGCATCCGTCGGGCGTTTGTCGCCAACACCGGCTAGACTCCAGAGTTTGACTGTCCCGTCTGCGCTTCCCGAAGCAAGTATTTTGCCGTCGGGGGAGTAACTGACACCAAATACCCACTTGCTGTGTCCCCGCAAAGTTGTTAGCAGTTCGCCCGCCTTTGCCTTGGCTGATTTTTTTCGGGCTGGGTATTTTATGGCAGCGATGCTCCAGATTTTGACTGTTTTGTCTTCACCGGCACTGGCGATCGTTTCACCGTCTGGGGAAAAACTGACTGTGTATACTTTGGAGGGTTTTTTGTTTTCGCTGTGCCACAAATTAGCGATTAACCTGCCGTCAGAGTTCCACAGTTTGACAGTACCGTCATCGCTGGCGGAGGCGATGATTTTACCGTCGCGGCTGAAGCTGAGCCAATTTATGGGAGCTCGTTGTTCGATCGTTTGCAGCAGCGTACCGTCGGTTTTCCAAATTTTGATAGTTTTGTCTGTGGATGCGCTGGCGATCGTTTGACCGTCCGGGCTAAAAGCAACGGCGGTAACACTGTTAGTATGTCCCGTTAAAGTGGTCAGCAAAGTGCCGTCAGTTTGCCAAATTTTGACAGTTTTATCTAAACTTGCCGAGGCGATCGTTTTATTGTCGGGACTGAACGCGACACAGGAGACGCTGTTAGTGTGTCCTTTGAAAGTAGCCAGCAAACTGCCGTCGCGCCGCCAAAGTTTCACGGTTTTATCTACGCTAGCAGAAGCTATTGTTTGGCCGTCTGGACTGAAACTCAGACCCCAAACTACGTCACCGTGTCCCTCCAAGCGGTTGCGTTCTTTGACGCCATAAACTGCCTGCTGGAGGGCAGCAGCAATCAGAATTTCGGTGTCCTTGAGCGTGTGCATTTCTTGGGAGTGTTCGATCTGTCTCCACTTTTTACCCGCTCTCAAACTTTCGAGCATGGCGTCAAATTTGTTGTTTGAGAAATAAAGTGCTTCTGAAGCTGCTGTGAGGGTACTGATTTCGGCTCGCTGAGTTTGAGCGACAGCTAGTTGTTTTTGACCGACTGCCCGCCACCAAAAGTTGACGGCGGCGATGGTGGAACTCGTTAGCAATAGGACGCCGATCACTGCTACTCCTAGCATTTGTTTGAGAAAAGTATTGGCTCGGTAGAGCTGTGCTTGACTCATCTTTTTGTCGGCTTCTGCTTTGTGGAGTCTGGCTTCTAAGCCGAATCTTTGGCGGATCGGCCGCACTAAATAGTCGTGTACCAATTGATAGCGGTCTTCGGGCGATTCCCGCAGCAGAAATAGCAAACCGTGACCGACTAAAATGTCTAAAATTAAGTCGAGGTTGTCGGTTTTCTTTTGTCCGCTTTCTGGTTCTTTTGCGAACTGTCGCTGTAGGGAAACTCTGCCTCTGCTGCCGATCGCCGATAATTCACTTTCGCCCCCATCTGCCGGCTGCTGGCCTGTCACTAAGGACAGTTCGTGTTTGGTTTTAATCAGCCTCACGCCTCTTTCATCGGTGAGGGCAAACAAGATTTTCCAAGCTGCGTCTTCGTTAACCAGGCCGCAGTCAGAGATAACTCCTTCGAGCGATCGCTTCACCAATTCTGCTTTGGGATTGGCGCCCAATTGCTGGTATTGTGCTAGAGTGGTAATACCTTCTTCTTGCAGTTGCGCTCCCACTACCTGCAATTCGATCGGTCGCACTTCTTGCAGTTCGTCTGCTAAATCTTCCACGAAGGCATCGATCAGTGCCGGTTCTAAATAATATTCTGCCCGTTTCGTTAAGTGTCCGATTACAGCCCGCGCGTCTTTGATCGAAAAACTTCGCAGTTGGTAGCGGATGCTTTTGTCGAGAATATTATTGTTAATGGCGTCGAGATCGGGGAAGCGATCGCAGTCGAGCAAATAGTGCAAGTAATCTTCGCGCAAGCACAGAATTATCTTGACATAAGGCAGGTTCAAAAACAAGCGCAAAAAGTTATAAAAAAGTTGTCTTTGTGCCACTGAAGTCGAAACAAAGAAAAATTCTTCAAATTGATCGAAAATTAGCACAGTTAACAAATTATTTGTGGCATTTTCGCGCAACTGCTCTATAAGAAAAGAAGAAGTTTCCGAGCAGCCTTCTGGGGAAATAGAGCAACTGCTTTTATGGATTTCCTGTACTCCTTGGGCGATTAATTGCGTTTCATCTTCGGCTTGTTTGTCGTACAGCGCGCTGTTCAAAGCCTTTTCTAATTCCACCAGCCAGTCGGTGTAAACTTTGATAACTACGGGCAAGGCATCCCGCGCGCCCGGAGTAATATTTTTTAAAGCAGGTACTAAGCCGGCATTGACTAGAGAACTTTTCCCGACTCCGCTGGGCCCGTGAATAATAGTTAATTTATGGTCGTCCCTGCTAATTCTTTCGAGCAATCTATTGATATCTTTTTGGCGGGAATAAGCTGTCATTTCCGCTGCGATCGCAGCTTGATTTTGAGCTGAGGGGCTCGAAGGATTGACCGCTTGACGCTGCTGTTGCAATTGGCTGGCTCCGATAAAAGCTCTAAATCCGTATTGATACTCGATCGATCGCTGGGTTTTTTTAATCCGGAAAGCTTTGAGATACTCTCCCTGCTCGAAATAAACCGTTTGCAGTTCTGTCAAAATATCGATGTAAAGTCGGGGATCGTACTTGGGTTCGCTTTGAGTTTGAGCCAACTCCAAGGAATGAACCGCCGCTTCCCACTGGCCTAGCTCCCGCAAACTGCGAGCTAACAGTAAAAGATACGAACTGCGATCGGATTTGGGATGTTGGATTTTAGATTTGGGATCGTTGCTGGACTCGTTAGTACCCACGAATTCTGGATAATTTCCCGCAAATCCCAATCTCAAATCTTCAATCAACAATCTTAAATCATTAGGTGTTTGATCCAAAATCGCCAAGGCTAACTCGGCTAGCTGGCGGGCTTGACTCCACCTCGACTGTTGCAGGGCAACTTCAGCCAAAAATCCGTAATCTTGAGCTAGTTGGCTGGCAGTACCGTAAGTGAAGTGCAACTGCAAAGAATTTTCAGCTAATGCTTGCAACTCTCCCCAAGCTTTCAGGCGTTGCAAGACTTGTCCGAGGTGTGCTGTTACCTCAGCTACCAATTCCGGGCGATCGGCAAGGGAGAAAGCATTTCTAGATTGTTCCAGGCTAATCCAAGCTTGTTCCCAGTGGTGGCGGTTGGCTACCGGATTTCTGGCTGCTTGCAAGCGGTGGCACAAAGCTATGTGAAACAGCACTATGCCTTCTCTCTCTAAAAATAAAATGTTGGGGACAGGATTCGACAAGGAGGAGCAGAGGGTCGATCGATTTTCGGCATATTCCCAGTTTGCCAGTTCCCAGTTGCCGGTTTGCTGCTGCCAAAATATTAAGCTTTCTTGGTAGTGAATTAATGCTGTTTCGGTTTGGTCGCTGACATAGTAATCTCGACCCAGAACGAATTGCAGGCTGGCTTTGAGGGCAGGTTCTAATTCTTGACCGCGATTGTGTAAATCTCTTAAAGCTAATTCTAGTTCTCGGCGCGACAAAGAGCCGATCGCCAAATCCAGGGTATTGCCGGGACTCAAGGGCGAATAGGAGTGGACATCTAATTGTCGTCCGTTTTGGAGTTGAGAGTTAAAGGTGAGAAAGCGTTCTCCAGAGCTGATTTGAGGCTCCAATGCCGGTTTTTCCCAGTCGGTTTCGCAGGTGTAAAAACCCGATCGGGTGCCGGCTGTACTGCTGCCGAGTTCTTGATTGATTTCGCCTACTTTAAATATGGTATCGGCTTGCTGTGCCAGGAAATTAATTAATTCGTCAACAGCCATTTCAAATTTAATGGTGGCGGCGGCCCAACTTTTGAAGTCCGGGGCCAGACGAATCATTTTGGTCACAATGTCATCTGTTACCCACAAAACCACCGGGCAGGAAAAATTTTTGCGAAATTCGTCTCGCACTTGATTGGTAGACGCCATCAATTCGTCGATCGCAACTACTGTTTCTAAACCAAATACCATTAAAGCCGAGGGGGAACCTACAGCCGAAGCCCCGCTAGGAAGGAGCGTGTTTGCCTGGAGGGTAGTGTAAAGGGTTTTGACGGATGCTGGCAGGACGAGATCTTGAATTGGAACTGCGGACATTTCTCGCAGCCGCTGGGCTATTTGCTGGCGCAACTGCTCGTAGTTGCAGCGCACCAAAATTAGCGAAAATTGCTGCTGAGACATGGCGATGGATCTTACCAGAGTTTTGAGCGATCGCTCGTTGTATCTGGCAGTTTCTTGTTGTTTAAGTAGATCGGTCATGCGTGCACCCCTCTTGCAGAAATCAATTACCTAACGATTGCCGATCGTGACTGAAACAGTATCTACTTAGAGATGCCCGTATCGGTCTGGCGCTTTATATCTGTAGGAATACGTAGTTTTTCGTACTTCTACTATGAATACTTACATAGTCATCAGGTTTAATCTAAAAATATCATAGCTCTCAATCTCAGAGAATGGGAAACTTGACAATAAAAATTAAACCTAGATTAAATATTTTTTAATCAGCTACAGATAAATTCCTCCCAGTCATAAAGATCCGACCGCGAAATTATGGATTATATCGGCGACTACCTATTAGCAAACGATAGGTGTATCTGTAGCATCTATTTAGCCGAAAAGCAAAAAAAAATGATCGCGGAGGATCCATCTAGAAGAAGAGCAACGGATAAATACATAGCTGCACGGTCTGGCATGGCAGAGGCGAAAGTTGAGATTGGGGACAGTTATTGGGTGGTTGCAAATATTTACAGGGCAATAATATTGACCGCGTACAGACCGCATCAAACAGAAATCAGCCAGCGGCGAAAACCGCTGACTGCGTGCTATATTCGATTGTAGGAATTAGGAGTTTTGAGCGGTAAATATTAAGTTAAAGAGTTTCTAATTCACTCGCCACAAATCATTTTTAGAGTCGATGGGAGCGAGTTCAAAAATCCCAACTATTCTTGGTGAGTTCGCTGTTGCCACTCCTGATATTTTTTGGTTTCTGCTAAGGCTGGATTGATACCAAACCAGCGACCTTCTCGATCGCGGTATTCAAAGACAAACATACTTCGCAACAAAATTTGAGATTCTTCTTCACCGGTTACACTTTGTCGGTTGACGACTTGAAACAGCAGTTCCCATTCCGTGTCATTGATGGCTCCCAAAAGGTCATCGCGATATTCTTGAATGACGCTTTCGAGGCATTCGCTAGAGAAGGGAGGATCTTCATGTTGCAAACAGCTATACAAAAGCATCAGTAGATTGCGAACATGGCCGCCGCTAATCCGGCAGAGCCTGTCTAAAGTTTCGGGAGAGTCAAAGACTTTGGAAATCAAATCGATGCGTTGAAGGGGAGCAACTGTGGGGAAAGCTCTAGCCAATACGAGCTGCCGCAGCAGTGCCATTCCTTCGATGTGATCGTCGCCCGATCGCCTCAGCACCGGTACCATCGGCATCACCTTGGGTTTGACTCCAAATCGACTGGCGAGACGGCCAAAGTCGTTGGAAAAAATCAAAGTCAGGGGAATCGTGTAGACGACGTGGCAATTGAGTTTTTTCAACTGTTCGCCGCGGTCTAAAAACAGGTATTCTGGCTGGGTGCGTCCGCTGGGCTTGAGGGAGGCGTCGAGGCGATCGAGATTGTCAACGATGACTGCGAGGCCTTTTTTGCCTTGTTGCTTGAGTTCGGCGTTAGCTCTGTCGAGGAGTTCTTCGTTGATCGACTGCAAGATGCTGTTGGTGCGGGGTTCGAGATATTGCCTCAGTTGCGATCGCAGTTTGGGAGAATCTTTAGTTTTAGCAGTAACTCGAGCAATGCCTATAGATAACTCCGCTTCTGCTGACAAATCTATGGGAGTCTGCAAAAATTCTGCCACTTCTGCAAACAGATTTGTAAAATAGCTCGGTCTGAGTTTGATTCGGGCCGATTCCATAGTTTCGCTGACTTGGCGGGCTATGCTCAGCAAAATATCGCTGATGTCTACATCGCCCATGTCTAAGTCTTGGGAAGACTCGAAGTAGACGACGCAAAAACCATCTTGCTCTAGCTCAGCTTTGAGTCGAAACAATTCGGTAGATTTGCCGCAGCCGATATGCCCTGTAAATAGCTGACAGGTTGGCTCGTCGGGGGAGATGCGGGTGATGGTTCGCTGTAAAGATTCAATGATTTTGCCGCCCCGCACGGAACCAAAATCGATGTAGTATTGATAATCTCCTGGGTCTCCCGCGACAAGGGTCTTACTCGGGTTGCAGGCTTTATAGAATCTGTCTAATTCGAGTGCGATCACAATTGAAGCCGGCTAAAAGTTAAAAAGTTAATCGAAAGTCTAAACTTTCTTTTGTTGAGTTTAGTTTGATTTGTCACCATTTGCCGTGTGGGGTAATGCCCTAAATACCCAAACAACCTCTATCTGCTAATCAACCGGACGGCGCGGGAATTTGGAATTTTTAATTAAGAAATTTTAATTACCTAACTGAATCGGTGAATTTACGGATATTTGCCCTGCTTATGGGTAATTTCGCGGGGATCTGGGTGAACTACTCATCGTCAAGCGGGATACCGCTATGACGGGAGCTTCCAACTTCAAGCGGAACAGCATCCAGCAAGACCGAAATCTTACCAGGTTGACTTACATTCCGTCCATTGGCAGTAGCACTGGTTCCCAATGCCAAAATCCGCAAGGCTTCATCTCTAATATTCTTCGCCGCGTTCACGTCTCTATCGTTACGGCTATGACACTTAGGACAATCCCAATGACGAACATTCAAAGGCATGGATGATACCTTGTGGAGACAATTATTGCAAGTCTTAGAGCTAGGAAAAAAGCGGTCTACCTCGATGTAGACCTTACCTAGTATCTGGGACTTGTACTTTAACATTGTTCCAAACATTCCCCATCCTGCATCGCTAATAGCTTTTGCTAGACAGTGATTGCATACCATACCTTTGATGTTGAGATTTTCTACTGCAATAACTTGGTTTTCGTCTACTATCTTGCGGGACAGCTTGTGCAGAAAATCTTCGCGCACTCTTTTGATTTTTGAATGAACTTTGGCTACTAATTTTTTAGCCTTTTGTCTGGTGTTACTCCCCTTTTGTTTATGATTTAGTTTCTGTTGTTTACGCTTCAGATTGCGGCTATGCTTCTTGAGATGTTTGGGGTTGACATACTTGCTGCCATCACTGGTAACACAGAAATCTATCAGCCCAACGTCTAAACCTATCGCCTTGCCTGACGCATCACTTTCAGGGGTTTCTTGTCCACGATCTACTGAGATTGAGGCATAGTATTTACCATCAGTATTTTGAGAAATAGTAACGGTTTTGATGATGCCCTCTAGCGGTCGATGAATCCGACAATGTACCTCACCGATGATCGGCAGCTTGATGAAACTATCGCCTACTTTAACATTCTGAGGGTAACTAATAGACTGTCTTCCATGCTTAGATTTGAAGCTCGGAAAACCGCCTCGCTTATCAAAGAAGTTTTTGTAGGCAGTAGATAGATTTAGCGCCACTACTTGAAGTGATTGAGAATAAGCTGACTTTAACCAAGTATATTCTTTTTTGAGGCTTGGAAGCAATCCTTGTATTGCACCTCTACTCAGTCCTTTGCCAGTATCTTTATAGGTTTGCTGGCATAGATTCAAGCTGTAATTCCAGAACCAACGACAACAACCGAAAGCACCCGCAAAATACGTCTGCTGCTCGGCTGTTGGGTAGATTCGGAATTTATAGCTTTGATACATTATCGGCAATCCACATCTCTGCTAATATATCAGAGATGCTAGGGAAATACAAGAAATTTGCGATACCCTGAACCCAACGACTGCGTTTATCCGCTCGCCTAGTCGAAGGGCGAGCGAATAAACTCCGCCGAAGGTTTCGCTGGGTACAACTCACGCGCCTTTCATCCCCTATTAACCGACTACGGTATAGTGGGAGAATTCCCGTCTGTCTAGTTAAATTGTCAAGAGGTAGATGGCTAGTTTTGGAGCGGTTTCTCAAAAAGAGTTAGGGCGCAGGCGCGAAGAGTTGCGGCGGCAGCGCCGCGCTCGATCGGCAGCCCTGCTGTGGCAAATGCTGGCTGCCTGCGCGATCGCCGGCGGTTTGCTGTGGTGGATTGCACAGCCGGCTTGGTTGATTGCTCGATCGGAACAAGTGAAGGTGGAGGGCAATCAGTGGCTGTCGGACAAGGCGGTGCGCTCTTTGGTGCCGCTGTCTTACCCGCAGTCGCTGTGGGGAATTCAACCGCAGGCCCTGGCCCAAAAGCTGGAGTCAACCGGGCCGATCGCCAAAGCAAAGGTGACTCGCAACTTGTTTCCGCCTTCTTTGACGATAGAAGTGGCAGAAAGGCTGCCGGTGGCGGTGGCGCAGCCGGCTGCGGTGTTGAAATCTAGCGACAAGGAAAAGGTGGGGTGGCTGGATGCTCGCGGGGGTTGGATGCCGTCGGATAGTTATAATGCTGTGCGATCGAACTATGGTGCGATCGAACCGGGCAGCGCTGGGGGATCTGGACCCCAGCATTCTTTGCCCACTTTAAAAGTCATCGGGCCTTTGGAACTGTATCGCGCCTCTTGGCCGAAGTTTTATCAAGGACTCAGCGGCTTGACTGTGAAAGTGTTTGAGATTGATTGGCAAAACCCAAATAACTTGATCTTGAAAACAGAGATCGGTACGGTACACTTAGGGCCGTACAGTTCCAAGACGAGCGAGCAGCTTAAGGTTTTAGACCGAATGCGACAATTGCCAAAACAGCTTTCTTCAAGCAAAATAGCCTACATTGACTTGAGAAATCCTGCGGCCCCGATCGTCCACTTGCCAGAACCCCCTCCTAGTTTGGAGAGTTCAACTACCGCACCAACTCCGGCTCAGAATTGAGCCTGTGTCTGCCAAAGGTAGAAGGTATCGGCGACGATCGACAATCAGAATTTTTACCTCTGGGCATCAATACGCAGGAGTGGAAATCAGGGCACTTTTTTGATACCGATCTGCACCGGCAAAAAAATTGATAACTTTGGGTTCGATCCGATGCGTGCGGGGCTAGTATCCATTTTTTTCATTTTGCCTTGCCCAGAAGTGCCTCCTGCACAAGCACCTAGATGGGGTATGCAAGCTATGGGCGAGCAACAGCGGCCAAATCCGAGATTGCTAACATTGAGCCTCGATCGGTGTTAGTTTTTCGCGCAACATAGCCTATAGTTGATCGTGAATTGGCGTTTAGTTAAGTTAAGAAGCTGTAATCTACTATCCCCGACTCTAATGAATCTTAATAATAGTCAGGGGTCTGACCAAGACAGTCCCCCTTCGGAAGAAGTAAAAAATTTTCCGGTGGCCCTCGATTCCGCCAATCCCTTTAGACGCAAGTCTGGTTATGTAAATGTAGATAGTATTGATATCGATCCTATGGTCAATCCCAAAGACATAATGCCCAGCAGTGCCGCCAAAATCAAAGTAATTGGCGTCGGCGGTGGTGGCGGCAATGCCGTTAACCGGATGATTGCTAGCGAGGTTTCTGGCGTAGAGTTTTGGTGCGTGAATACGGATTCGCAAGCTCTGGTGCTCTCAAATGCTCCGAAACGCTTGCAAGTCGGGCAAAAGTTGACGCGAGGTTTGGGCGCAGGGGGCAATCCGGCGATCGGACAAAAGGCTGCCGAAGAGTCTCGCGACGAAGTTGCTAATGCTCTCAATCACGCCGATTTGGTGTTTATCACGGCCGGCATGGGCGGCGGTACGGGCACGGGCGCGGCTCCAATTGTCGCTGAAGTGGCTAAGGAAATGGGCGCTTTGACTGTGGGCATAGTAACGCGGCCTTTCACGTTTGAGGGACGGCGGCGCACCAGCCAAGCTGAAGAAGGAATCGCCGCTTTGCAAAGCCGGGTGGATACGCTGATCGTGATTCCTAACGACAAGCTGCTGTCGGTGATTTCGGAACAAATGCCTGTACAAGAAGCTTTCCGAGTTGCTGACGATATCCTGCGCCAAGGGGTTCAGGGTATTTCTGACATCATTACAATTCCCGGTTTGGTGAATGTTGACTTTGCTGACGTGCGGGCTGTAATGGCGGATGCGGGTTCGGCTTTGATGGGTATCGGCGTGGGATCTGGCAAGTCGCGGGCTAGGGAGGCTGCAATGCAGGCGATTTCTTCGCCGCTGCTGGAGGCTTCGAGCATTGAGGGCGCTAGAGGTGTGGTGTTTAACATCACGGGCGGTACAGATATGACGCTGCATGAAGTTAATGCGGCGGCTGAGACGATTTACGAAGTTGTCGATCCGAATGCCAATATTATTTTTGGAGCGGTGATTGACGAGCGGCTTCAGGGCGAAATTAAGATTACTGTGATCGCTACGGGTTTTTCGGGGGAAATTACCTCGCCTCCGCCTGCGGGGCGCATGCAAAATGTGAATGCTCCTTGGCGGGCTGCAACTGCGCCGGTGACTCCCGCTCAACAGACGCCCGATTTGAAAACGAAACCGCCACAGGATTTGGGATTGGATATTCCTGAGTTTTTGCGTAACCGCCGCCCAACCAAATAATTTTAGATTTGGGATTTTAGATTTTAGATTTTGGATTGTGGATTGTCGATAAATCTCCAATCTGAAAAATCTAAAATCTATGAGATCTGGGATTTGGGATTTTAGATTTATCTAAAATCTAAAAAATCTAAAATCCCCAATCTAAAATCTAAAATCTCTTGAGATTTTAGATTTGGGATTGGGGATTGTGGATAAATCTAAAATTTCCCATCTGAAAAATCTAAAATCTCTTGAGATTTGGGATTTAGGATTTTAGATTTATCTAAAATCTAAAAAATCTAAAATCTAAAATCTAAAATCTAAAATCTCTAGGGTTTGTCCGGGTTCGGGTTCGAGTAGCTGGGTGGAGAGTCCCGAATTGGCGAGCAAATCGCGAAATTCGGGGATGCTGCCGATCGACTTCACTAACATTGGTAAAATACCGGTGGCTCGGATATCTCCTGTGGTTGTCGGTACAAAAAACCGAGGTTTTAAGGCTTGAGCAAGCTTCAGAGCTTCTTTTGGGCCAATGATGATTTGTCCGAGGAAGGGGAAGATTTGACCGATGACGGGGGTAATTGCTACGTCTACGGTGTCTATTTTCTGTTTGACTTTTTCTAATGGCGGCAGGTGCGGCTCGTAATAAAGTGTCTCGCCGCTGCTTAAATCTTTGAGTAAATAGCCGTTTTCTTCTTGTCCCGGCTGAATTTCGGCTCCGGGTACGGCGGTTGTTTGTAATATTTCTTTAAATGTAAACTCTTGCCAATTTGCTAAAGATGTGATATTGGTGTAGCCTAAACTGCTGAGGACTTTGGCGGCGGTGGGTGAGGCGATCGCGGGAATTGTGCGATCGAGCTTTTCGAGAGTAGGTTTGTGACAGTGGTCGTCTAAGCCTTGGGAAATGAGGAGGAGGTCGATCGGGGGTAAGGTGCTGGGAGTGAAGGCGACGGGCGTGTTGTGGTAGGCGGTGAACAGCCAAGGTTGACCGTAAAATACGAGGGGATCGACTAGCCAGGGATCGACTAAGATGGTTTGGCCTCCGATGTGGAAGATCCAGGAGTTGAGGTCGATGCGGGTGAGTTTCATATTTATTTGCAATAATTCTTTACTTTATTTTAATCATAGCTAATTTGGTTGGGGATTTGGAACTGTTGAATCAGCCACAGGCGAGACGCCTGTGCCACCTACAGATTCAGCCACAGGCGCCACAGGCGAGACGCCTGTGCCACAGATTCAGCCACAGGCGAGACGCCTGTGCCACCTACAGATTCACTGTGACATAAATGTTATAGTTGAGGATAATTGAATCATTTAACGATACAAGCTGGCTCAAGATGGAAATCAACCAGAATCCGCTCGAATTTTTAACTATAAAAGTACAACAAACTGTTGCCGAAACTCAAAACTTAGCTAACGAAATTGCTGATAAAGTTCAAGAAAATGCAGCTTTAGTAACGGGGTGGGTAGAATCAGCGCCAAGTTCAATTGTTAGCGCTGGGGCGATCGCCACTGAAGAAGCTTTTAAAGTCGCGCACAACATCCGTTTTGAGAATCTGCCCAGAAATTTGCAATTCAAATTTGCTAGGGCTGGCGTGCGCGACGGAATGCGGAATGTGGAAGAAGCAGCAAAAGTATTTGAATCCATCCCCGCCCAAATTCGCGCCCAAGGCCCGGAAGCAATTCGCAACTTTTGTCAAGATAAAGATTGGAGTCACATTCAAGCCCGCGTCAATGGAGGCTCAAGCGAAGCTGCTAACGGGATTTTTGAATATTTTTGGGTGAATCGCGCCCGCGGTGGTGCAGATATGACTGCGGAAGAATTAGCAGTCGCTAAAAAAGTTTTAGCGGATGCTGCTTTTAAAGCAGCCGTTGCGGAAATCGTTGGGGCGGCAGTTAAAGGGGCGATCGCAGCAGCAGTAATTGAGTTAGTATTTTCGATCTTAGAAAACTCGCTGTTGTGTGTTGAAGGCAAAATTACCCAGTCAGAGTTAGTAGAAAAAGTCGCCGCCGCCACTGCTAAAGCTGGTATTGCTGGCGGTATAATTACGGGAATTTTGTTAACACTCTGTATGATATTTCCCCCAATTGCTGGGGTTTTAGGTGCCGCAGCGGTGCCTTTGGCGGTTGCAGGTATTGGTTTTATGGGAGTTCGCGCTTGGGAAATTTTTTGTCACGGCGATCGACTATTTGGTATTACGGAACAAGCGCAAAAATTTCTGGGAATGACAGAAGCGGTAAGTGAAATTAAATCCTAACAATAAAATCCGATCGACGGTTCGTAGTGTGGACTTTAGTCCGCAGGTTGAGAGCGGACTAAAGTCCACACTACGAACGATCGGACGCGAACATACCTGAAAACTGCTGTAATTATGCCGGAAATCAAGAAATCAAAAATACCAGTTGCAATGACGATCGCAGGATCTGATAGTGGTGGCGGGGCCGGAATTCAGGCGGATTTGCGGACTTTTGCGTTTCACTGCGTCCACGGTACGAGCGCTCTGACTTGCGTAACGGCTCAAAATACTTTAGGTGTGACCCGGGTCGATGCCATGGCTGCGGAGGCGGTGGCGGCTCAAATTGAGGCGGTGGTGGGTGATATTGGGGTGGATGCCGTCAAGACAGGGATGTTGCTGAACCGGGAAATTATGGTGGCGGTGGCTTCACAGGTTGAGGCTTTGGGAATAGGGAATTTGGTTGTCGATCCGGTAATGGTATCGCGATCGGGCGATCGACTGATTGACGACGGGGCGATCGCATTTTTGCGGGATAATTTAATTCCTTTGGCTGCTGTTGTAACTCCCAATCGGTTTGAGGCTCAAATTTTGAGCGGTTTGAAGATTGAGTCTGTTGATGATATGCGATCGGCGGCGGAGAAAATTCACAGTTTGGGCGCGAAAGCTGTTTTAGTCAAAGGTGGCGGGATGAAAGGGGATTTGCGGGGAATAGATGTTTGGTTTGACGGTACGCGGTTGGATGTGTTGAAAACTGAGACGGTGAATACTGGGAATACTCACGGGACTGGATGTACTTTAAGTGCTGCGATCGCCGCTAATCTAACTTTGGGTAAAGATTTGTTTACAGCGGTGACATTGGCTAAGAATTATGTGACAACTGCCCTGAAATATGCTTTAGATATTGGAGAAGGTCAAGGGCCTGTGAGTCATTTCTTCCCGCTGTTACTGAAATAAATTGTGAACCCATCCCTTCTCTTCCCTTCTTCCTTCGCGTCCTTCGCGCCTTCGCGGTTCGTTTAATTTCTCAATTTCTCAGGCTCAGCGAGCGATCGCCACCAAATCTTCAATCTTCTTAATATTAGGATCGCCAGCCAAATAGCCAATACCTCGGTGTAAGTGGAGGCGAAACTGTTTCGCGAGAGTTTCTTTGTCCGTACCCAAATTATCTTGGTAACAGCGCTGCTTGAGCGCAATTATCAAGATATCTGCCATGTCGCCGCCAAAAACATCCCAGCTTAGTTCCACATTGCTGTCGCTGGGAATCGGTACTGGGGATGGGATGCTGGGCTCGGCGAGCGATCGGCAAAATCCCCACCTGCACAGGACGTTCCACCGATCGATTTTAGTCGATCGTTTCAGTTTAGATAGTTGGTCTTTGGCGGTTTGAGAGAGGCAAATGCGATCGACTGGTGGTTCCATGAGTTGAGAATTGTTTGATATTTTGTGTTTGATATTTTGTAAATAGTGTTAATATTTGGGAGGCTCAGCCTCTAAATTTACGTTTTTTGACACCGTTGTCAAACTAAAATTTACAAATTTTTACACGGCGCGGGCTTGATTAATTCAGCGGTTTTTGGTATTCTGATTTTAGTAGGATTTATCCTTAATAATGGGATGGTGGCAAAAATAAAATTTTCGCAACCATCCCATTATGCTATATATACTACCGCAACTCCCCGGCAAAAGTCAAGGGGGTTGCGGAAAATTTTGTCGCTATTTTTTATGCCCAAAAATAACCAGGTTCGACGGTAGTTTGGCGTTTGGCGGAGTCATAATTGAGGAGGTAGCTGTGGGCGATCGCCTCTAATTCTTGCAGCTTATCATATTCTGTTTGGCTAATCTCCGTGTCGGTAGAAAGCAGGATGACTTGGTGGCTGGCTGAGGGAAAATAGCGTTCGACTAGGTTGTTTCTGTGGGATGAGTCGAGGCGGCCCAGGGGTGTGTCGATCGCGACTGGTAACTGTCTCCCGGATACTCTGGCCAATCCCCACAAAAAGGCGATCGCCAGCAGTTGTTTTTCCCCAGCCGAAAGTCGGTGTTTGGGTACCAGTTTGCCTTCTGGATCGTAAATTGAGAGGCTAAATGTGTCAGTGTCGATCGCAACTCTGTGCACGAGGTCGGTTTTGTGCAACAAATAGCGAAAACAGTCGGTAATTTCTATTTCGAGTTTGTTGAGTTTTTTGAGGGTGAGTTTTTCTTTGAAGAGTTTGAGGGTATTTTGTGCTTTCGCGATCGAAGCGATGACGTGTTGGCTGTTTCTGATGGTAATGTATTCGCTGCTGTAGCTTTCTAGTTGTTTCTGGGTTTTGGCTAATTCTTTGTCTAATTCTGCGATCTGGCGATCGGCTGATTCCAAGGCTGCGGCTGCAATGGCGACTGCTTTTTGAGCATTCCTGACCTCTGATTCAAGTTTCTCGTAAGCTTCGGGGGAAGCGGCTGCCGCGAGTTCTCTGTCTGTGAAATCGATTTCTGTTTCGATGTGGGTGATTTCTGCTATTTGTTGGGCGGCTAGATTTTGCTGGGCTGGGATTTGGTAGCTAAGGAGATTTTCTAGTTGCTGGATGTTGTCGTTGTCGGCGTTCAGCCAGGGCGGGGTGTCGGTTCCAGCTTGCTGTTCTAGTTCTCGATCTTCTTGGCGGATAAAGTCTTGAATTTTATCTAGCTGTTGGGCATTTAACGAGATTTCGGCGATATAGTTGAGGAGGCGATCGCTTCTTTGTTTAATAACATTTTGGGCAATCTTTGCTTGCTGCTGGCTGGCTTCGGTTTCGGCTTGGGTTTTTGCTTCACTTAGCAGGGGCGCAATTAGGGCTAGGGGTAGGGTATTTGATGCCAACTCCATCATGGCTATACGGGTTTTGTCTGCCCGATCTTTGTAGTCGTTTAGCTGTCTGTCTAGTTGACTGCGATCGGCAGCAATTTTTCCGCCTTGATAAATAAACTTGTCTGATGCTTGTTGCTGGTTTTTTTGAGCTTTTTCTAATTCGTTTTTAAAGCTGGCTTGTTTTTCGATCGCCAAGTCTTTCTCAGCAGTAATTTCCTGAAAAGTTTGTTCAATTTTCTCTAAAGCAGCCAAGTCTTTTTTGCCAGCAATTTCTTTGCGCTTGCGGCCGGCTAATATTTCCAAATCCACTGCGAGGCGTTCTGCTAATTCTAAACCCAACAAAGATTTAATCGCCCCGACGACAAACTCGGGCGGAGTTTCGAGTTCGGCGAGTTCTTTTACTTGTTCGCCGTCAAACAGAAACAGGTTGGATATTCCGACTGGCAAAAGAGTTTCGATGTATTCGTCCCAGGTGTTGGTAATCGCTTTGTCCGACCACCAATCCTTGACTATTTCGCTATATATGAGAATGCTTAAGCTATCTTTGATATCGAGTTTTTTCCAGTATCTAACAATTTTAAATTGAGTTAATTGGTCGTCTTGGACTTGTTCAAAAGTTAGTTCGACGCGGGTATCTTCTAATGGGGGAGTGTGGCGGTTAATGGATTGATTGAGGAAGTCGCTGTAGCTTAAATTGCCTCTGGTGGAACATTGGGCGCGGCCGCCGTAGAGGGCGAGGCGAATGCCGTCTATGAGGGTGGTTTTGCCGCCGCCGTTCATACCGCCAAATAGGATGACTGGGCAGGCATTTCCGTCTTTTTCGGGGCGGAGATTGATGGTTTGGGTGCCTGCATAGGGGCCGAAGTTTTTGAGTACGAGTTCGAGGAATTGCATTGTAAATGTTGTTGGTGGTTGGTGGGTTATTGGTGAGGGATTTGGTAATCGATAGTTGGTTGGTGGGGGGCGGTTAGCAGCGGATTTTGTAACGGATTTAACGGATGGGTTGCTGGTTGGTGGGAAAATATTAGGAAGGGATTAGATGTGATAATTAATCAGTGACTAACCATCCGTTACATCCGTTACCGAATCCGTTGCTAATCATCCGTTACATCCGTTACCGAATCCGTTGCTAATCATCCGTTACATCCGTTACCGAATCCGTTGCTAACCGCTTCCCCCCTTCCTACCAATCAATTACATCGGTTGAATCTTCCTCCTGGTTTTGGGGCCCAATGCTGGGAGGTAAGGGGAGTTCGGCATCTGTTTCTTCATAGGATCCTGAACTTCCCCTCATCCAGCCTCTGCCACTTGTTCTGGGCCGCCACAAGTAAGGTTGAATGTGTTGTTGCCAACCTTGTACAGATTTTGGTGGGAGAATGCGGTGATATTCTAATTTGCTGCGCCCAAAGTTTATAAATAAACCTACTTGTGCTCCTGTCGCTGCTAAGTAAGCTATGATTTGAGCTTTATCTTTGTCGGTCATTGGATAATTTACGGCTTTATCCTCTACTACAATACATTCATTGACCCAATGGTCTAGATAGAGGATTCCCATCCAGACTTGACCGTCGTAAATTTGTTTGGGATATTCCATTTCTGTTGTAATACCGGATTTCAGCATTTCTGCATCAAAGGCTCTTTGGTAGTGTTTTTCTCTTAAACCTTTTTGCGTCCTTCGGTGTACTCTCATTGCACAGCCGATGATGCTGTATGTCATATCCTGATGGGGAATATTAGGATCTATCATGGTCGTAAAAATTTGGTAATTTAAACGATGAGGGTTTGGTAATGCTGCGGTTAGTTGACAACCATTATATGCGATCGCAGAAAGTGGCTGTCAACAAGTTTGGGGTTTAACCGCAGGCTAGCGCGCGCTAATCTTTGCTATTTTTATCTCCTACATCGGGAGTAGAATATTTGATATCCGCCCAAGATAGCTGCTTCCCTTGATTGCTGTTGCTTTCAAGTTCTTGTTTGAGTTTGGCAATATCGACGGTCTCGTTTTTGGCGGAATTGTTGGTTTGGGCGATCGCATCTTTGACTTGCTGAATTTTCTCAGTCGGATTTGCTTTCACAGCTTCCACCGCAGTTTTTAAGTTGCGCTGGTAGTGGGCGTTACCAATAGCTTCCTCCTTCGATCGCGAACTGGTTTCAAAGCATTTGTCCAAATCGGCGTAAATGCCTGTACGGCGGGGTTTTGTGTAATATTGGCGTTCTGTATCGAGGAGTTTTGCCATCAATTCGAGGTGCATTTCGTCCTCGCTGCAAATTTCTGCGATCGCAGTCCATTCGTCGCTACCGAGGAGTTTTCTTTCGGCGGCTGGGCGGGAATCTGCAAAAGGTTCGCCCGTGACTTCTTCATAAATGCGGGGCAAAGAGTCGTCAAATTCGTGCTTTTGTTCCAGCCAAATGCGGCGGATTTCGCTAAGTTCTTCCGGGGTAATTAAGGTAATGTCGCGCATTTCTAGGGGTGCGGTTTTGCGGATGTGGGTTTGTGCTTCCAAGACTCGTCTCAGCCAGTGTTCCCGCCAAATTTTGGTGTAGGGCCCTGGGATGGGTTCGACGGAGGTTTTGTCGTCGCCCATGTTGCGTTCAAACAGTTCTACTCTACCGTAGATGCGGCGGAAGTCTCTTTTCGGGCGATCGTCTTTAATATCTAATTCGTTGCGAATATCCAGGAGAGGCTGCATCCATTCTTTTTCCTCATCGTTTTGAATCATTGCCTGCATAGATTTATCTTGGTTTACCATTGTGCAAACCCAGCAACCAAAGCGAGAACTGCCACAACTCGGCGTAGAAGTATCGACAACTAAAGGACATTCATTGTCTGCTGTTGCACCTCGATACATAGTAAACAAATCTTTGTTGCTATTTTTCCAAGGATTTGACCACTGATTCAAATAAATCCAAACTTCATCTGTTCGCCAATCTTCAATCGGACTATAAATTAGAGAATTAGGCAGACTAGGACTCTGATAAAGTAGAGATTTAATGGAATTAGAATTATCATTTAAATGATCGCTCATGCGACCGATTTCATGTTTCTCCATTGAAAGAGCGCGTTTAATACTTTCAGCTTTGCGAGTACCCAATATCAAAATCACTTCCCCATTAATTCTCACCACATCACGAACAAACCGATTAGAAGGAAGGATTTTTAGGCGTTCAGTACACCAGCGAAACCCATTTCTCGGTGCTGGGTAGCCTTTGCCCATCAAGTTTACCCAGAAAGTATCTTTAATATCTGGATAAAGCAGATGAGGTTCTATTGGGAGCTGTTGTTCTATGGCAGCAGACTTCATCTGTTTCAATGAGTGACGCACCCAAGTAGAAACTATCGGGTTTTCTACCAGTGTATCAGTTGTAATTACATAGATTGTTTTCGTTCTTTTTTCAGGTGGCAACTCTGCGATTGCATACCAGATAAGCTGCACTACGGTAGTGCTATCTTTGCCGCCGGAATATCCTACAACCCAAGGTATATCATCTAAGCAATATAAGTCCTTAATTTCTTTACTTAATTTTTCTATTTCTTCCACTAAGGCTGGAACATTACGAGGTGAAACGAGTGGTGCTTGCATTACTTTTGTCGTGTTTGTAAATTTAGTGAGGTCATTATGCTCTAAATACATTCAGCCGATGCCACTGTAGCGATTCAAGTCTTGGTAGATATTGGTCTAAAGTTGGCAACAGAATATTTTCACTATGAAAGTCTTTCATAGTCCTGGCATTTGGCGATTCCTCTTCTAAGTCATTAGCGACGATAATTCTATAATTGTCATCTATAGCAAACCAACCCTGGTCAAAAGCCCAATGATGATTTTTACACAATGATATCCCATTATTAATTTGATTGTCATAAAACTTTGAAAATGGCTTAATGTGTGAGCCATCTACAATATTTTGACTTAGATTTCTGATGACTTTTAATCGACAAAATGCACATTTGTAATCATATATATGTACTACGGCTTTCCTGAAAACAGCATTTCTAACAGCCGACTTGGTTAAATAGAACCTCGGTTCTGAGTCAATATTCCCTGCTGTGTCTGATATTTCTGTTTCTGTCAGAACAACATTTTCAAAGTCTTGATTGACTTGCAAAATATCTCCGAGATCATCCTTATTTGATGAAAACCATACAGCTACCAGTGTATCTATTAATTCCGAGCGAGAATTTTGATCTTGGAGTAAATGGAATAATTCACGATCCCAACTCGCGTATTCTACAGCTTCTCTTAGCTTGTTGGTTGTTTTAGGTTTTGAACCATTAAATCCCGACTTAAGTGTGTTATGCCAGAATCCATCGCTTTCCAAATGCCAAAATGGATAGTGCAAACCACGCTGGTGAGAGTCAGAACCTAAGACATCCCAATACTTGTTAAATGTTTTCACCAAATCATCTGAAACATAAATTTTATTATCTTTAATTATTCCTTGAGCAATTAGGTCGATGACTGACAATAGTAATATTGGCTTATGATGAGCGTTGCCACGTTGGCGTGTACGACTGACATTAAGATCCGCAAAACATTTGCGATAATAAGCTAAATTCTTATTTTCAGACTCTTCTCCCCTACTCATTTTGTCCTCCAGTTCTAATTAAATACAATCTCACCTCAAATTTTACACTATTTGAAACAGAGAGTTAAGCGCCCAATGGCACAACCATAACGCCGCAATCAGAAATTTAAGCATTGTCAGCAGACTAAAAAGTAATTTCCCGATCTAAACAGGAGATAATGATATCACTATCCGCGTTCATCCGCGTGCATCTGCGGTTCAAAAAATCATCTTTCCCACCCCCCAAAAAAATCTAATATGTCCTACAGCGACTTCAAAACGATCGACCAAGCCGTCTCAACCCTGGATCTAACCGTTGAAGACATTCCCCACTTATTCAGCCAAATTTCCCCGATCGCACCTTCAGAACGCCTGAAGCAAACCCTAGACGAAACCTTAGACTTAGCCTCAAGTATCAGCACCGAAAAAGCTCGGTCGGAATTAATCATCACTCCCATTCTACTCGAAATACGGCGCACTTTTAACAACAAAATTGGGTATTTTTCAGGCAACACATTTAATGTCGAAGAAACCAAAGGATTAACCGGTGCTTGCGACTTTCTCCTCAGCGCGTCTAGCAATCAATCATTGGTGACTGCCCCAGTTTTGACATTGGTCGAAGCAAAAGACAACGATATTAGAATAGGATTGGGACAGTGCGCGGCTCAGATGGCTGCGGCTCAGATATTTAATGCTCGCAAAGGGCAAGAACAATCTGCGATTTACGGAGCAGTTTCAACGGGTACAAACTGGAAATTTCTAGTTCTAGAAAATCAGTTGTTGAAAATTGATTTGACTGAATATTTTATTACTCAGCTAGACCAAATTCTGGGGATTCTTGCAGAACCGTTTCGACGGTATTTTACTTAAACTCACAGCTAGCTTTTATTAGACATCTGGTAAAAAGCAGGTTTTGAACAGGCAGGATGCCTGTTCCACAAGAATTATGCCAGATGTTTATTGTGGCACGGGAGTCGCGCCTGTGGTGCACCTGCGGTTTCCAAACCCAACCTCACTTTCAAATAATCAGTCATCCAACTAACACTCGCCCTCGACTTAGAAATTCCCCCTTTCAACAAAATTCCTCCCTCCCAATCAGGATTAGAAATCGACCAATCAACCTGCTGCAAAAGGCTCAAATGTTCCTCCCAACGATCGGGAAAAACCGATCGCAAAACAGCCCCAACTTCCCCCAAACTCTCCAGTACCACACTGTGACAGTGCACGCAATCCCGGCGCATTTCCCCCGCCGCAACTTGCTTGTGCAGCACTAATTGCCAATCTGGAATAAAACTGCTGACCGCATTCCAATAACTAACCGCCTGTTGTATTTGTTGAGCAAGTTCTGCCTCTTTTTCCTGTTTTGTGGCGCGGTAACGAGGGGGTTTCGCGTGTTTGCTGCTGTGGATGTTGGACAGGAAAGCCATAATAGCACGATCGATCGCACTTAGCGCAAACAATTTCGGCGATCGCCCGTTCAAACTCCCCCTTTCCATCTCAGTCAAACACCGGAACACCTCAACCTGCTTAACAACCGCCTTCAGCACAAAAGCCGAATCGCCCCGGTGATTGTAAAGTACGCTTAGCGACGACTCCAAAGGAACCTGAAAATTGTTCAAATCGGCAAACTTTTGCTGCGAATTTTCCAACCCAATATCCAGAAACAAAATCAGCGCCACCGTCTCGTATCCCAACTGCGGATTTTCCTGCAAAGCCATCTCAAAAGCCGCGCGCCGGTGCTGTCCGTCATTAATAGTAAACTTAGCATCCATCGGCACTCGCAAGCAACCGATTTTGCGTTCCTGGGCATCATTTCCCACTGCTTCAAAAGTAATATCCGCATCAATAGAAGCGGCGATCGCCCCACAAGTGTAATTTCCCGAATTCTTGACAAAATAATCAGCAATTCCGGGAATTCTAGCATGGTTAAGCGCGCGTTTCGCCCGCAGAGACGGCGGCAATTCTTCAGAATCTAAGGGGAACAATTTCGGCAAAAAACGCACCGGACACATCGATACGTAATATTCGCGACCCGCTTGAATTCCCCGGATGACCGGCAAAATGTATTCAAAGGAAGGAGTAAGCATATTTTTTTCTGAAGCCGCAGATAAATATGAAGCAAGGGCGCGAGGCAATTAATTCGCTAACCCGAAAGTCCGCCGGGGGTTTAAACCCATCGCTAACCCGAAAGTCCGCCGGGGGTTTAAACCCCCGTCTCATAGCATAAGTCGGTTAAAACCGACTGAAAATCTCGAAATTTATCCATATTCAGTCGTCTTTAGACGACTTTCGCTATGAGACAGGGGTTTCAACCCCTGTCGGACCCGGATAATAGCGCGCGATCCCAAACGCACCCGGATCGAGTTCGACCGATCGCCAACCATCTATTGACAAATCACACATTTTATGGTAATCGCATTTGGTAGCTATTTTTAGTATTTCACAAACTTTTTTTAAAAACAACACTTGACACAAACTTTAACATATGATATTTTTGGAAAAACACCCAAATAATATAAAAACCATCAATGACTACCAATCCAGCGGCTGACCTCGCTATTCAATTTTTGGAAAAAGAAAATCGCGAAAGACAGGAAATCGCACTTTTATTAGATAATTATTTAGGAAAGGACGATCGCATTTTCGTACAAAAAACCCAGATGGGAAACAGCGAAGCCTACATCGGTTCAGTCACCCTAGAATGGTTAGACTCCCGCGTCCGTTTCGCCTCGCAAATGCCGCTTTTCCGGCAAAAGTTCGATCTCCAAACCAACAACATCGTCCGCGACGACGAAACCATTGACGAAATTATTCAGCGCCCCTTAGATTGGTCGCGCCAAACCGCCCTCACTCAATATTTAGCAGCCAGAAAATCGCACAAATTCCCCGCCGTTTTAGTAGTAGTCAGTCCCCCGTGGGTAGACAATCCTCACGCCCAAGAATGGGATGAAAACGGCGCAGCAACTAAATCAGCCGCTGAATTTATATCCTTTGATAAAAACGGGAATTTAGGGCTGTTGGATGTATCTCAAAAAGTCTCGATTTTTGCCTTAGACGGACAGCACCGGCTGATGGGAGTTCAAGGTTTAATGAGTTTAATTAAAACCGGAATCCTGCAAAGATACAACAAAAATAAAAAACCTGTGGGCGATGCAATTACTCTCGAAGATTTAGCCCAAGAGTATCAAATTGACCCCGAAACAGTGTATAAATTAGCTCACGAAAAAATCGGGATTGAGTTTATCCCGGCGGCTGTGGCTGGGGAAACTCGGCAGCAAGCACAGCGGCGCGTGCGATCGATCTTTGTGCACGTTAATCTGATGGCGGTAACGCTAAGTCAGGGACAGCTAGCATTATTGAACGAAGATAACGGATTTGCGATTTGCGCCCGCAAAATTGCCGTCACTCATCCCTTATTAAATGAACAAGAAGACAGAAATCCCCGCGTTAATTGGGACAGCGCCACAGTCGCAGCCAAATCAACGGTGTTGACCACATTGCAAGCGCTGCAAGATATGGCCCAACGGTATTTAGAACATAAATTCCCCCATTGGAAGCCGGAAAGAAAAGGTTTAATTCCCATGCGTCCGGAAGATGAGGAACTGAAAGAAGGAATAGAAGAGTTTCATAAATTGTTCGATCATTTAGCAACTTTGCCCAGCTATCAAAGAATTGAAAGCGGCGAAGAAACTGCCGAATTGCGCCGATTTAGTTTTGAGAAGCCTGGTGGCGAGGGAAATATTTTGTTCCGTCCAGTCGGTCAAATTGCTTTAGCTAATGCTTTGGGAATTCTAGTATTTAGAAAGAAGCTTTCGCTGAAATCTGTTTTCGACAAACTTCGCAAGTACGATGTGGATGAAGGATTTAGCCACATGGACAATCCCGAGTCTGCGTGGTACGGGATTTTGTACGATCCGAACAAAAAGCGAATGCTGGTTTCTGGAAGGGAGTTAGCGGCGAAGTTAATTGTATATTTGGTTGCGGGAATTGAGGACGATATGGATCGAGCTCATTTGCGGCAAGCGGTGGCTCAAGCGAGGACTTTTGAGGATAAAGCTGTTAGTTTTAATAGCAGGTTTGTGCATCCGAAAGAGGTGGGATTGCCGCCTGTCCTTACCTAATTTTTATTGGCCAAAAAGTCCACAGCGGGGAATACTGATAAAGCAGGAAGCAAATAGATTTTGTATAATTGAATCTGCACCTTACCTAGAACCAGGTTATGACCATCGCTGAACAGATTTATGCGATCGCCAAAATCCTTCCCAAAGACCAAGCTAGTGAAATCCTCACTTTCGCTGAATTCGTCTGTGCTAAGCATTTGAGCGCGAATCAACAAACAGACACCGTAGACTCTCCGATTCCTTGGGCTGAATTTGTTTTTTCCCTGGCTGGAACTTGGGGAAAAGATTTTCCATCTATCGAGGATATTCGTGCTGAATCTGGACAAGACATTTTGGGGGAGAGCTTGTAAATGTATGTTTTTAATAATATATAACACTTCTCACAATCTGACTTACTTTAACAAAACTAATTCTGCTCCCACAGGCAAATGATCGGACTCCGTTGCTTCCAAAACCGAACTCGATTTAGCACCCCAATGCTTGGAATACCAAATATAATCAATCCGACAAACGGGATAATTTAGTCTCAAATTCGAGCTTTTTACTAAGAACTTAAGTTCCCAACCGTGAGGCCAGGTAAAACCAAACCCAAATCCAGATTTTCGGAAAGAATCTTGCAGGACTTTCTGCACGTTATAATAGTCTTTAGTTTCGTCTGTCATATTGAAATCGCCCGCGACAATTACTGGCAGAGTTTCTTGCTCGACTCGCTGCACTAAATCTTGAATCTCAGGCGATCGTTTGCCATATTTGTAAATGGGAATTTTGAGAAAAGGTAATATGTTATATCTCTTAAACCACGGCCCGGTAGCTTGCATATTATAAATGACTATTTCTTGCTGGTTAAATTTAATAATTGCCCGCTGCTGTGTTTCTGGATGGCCTGCTAAGTGCAGTATTTCGCTGGAGACAATGGGATATTTACTGAGAATTCCTACCGGGGGAGTGCCAATTTGATAGGGATACTCTGCTTTTAACCAAGTGAAAGCTCTTTGAGTATGTTTCTGCACGATTTCTTGTAAAAATATAAGATCTGGTTTTTGCTGGTCAATCAGTTTAAATAAAGTGGGTGACTGAGTTTTATGCCAGCCGACGTTATGGGATAAAATTTTGAGGCTAGGCTGTGAATCTGTGCTGGTGATTGGTGCTGGAGAAAAGTATTTGATGTGCAGCCAACTTATGAGGAGAATGCAGCCGATCGCCGAAATAACCGAGAACCATCTTTTTTTGATAATTGAGAATCCGACGATGGGAAGCAGGAAAATCGGAAATAAAATTAAGGGCAGAAAAGTGCTAATCAAGGCAATAATTGATATTCGTTCCCCAGAAAATATTTGAAGCAGGAAATAGCAGATAATAAATAGTGAGTAGCTGTAAGCGACAATTGTTACTGATTGCTTGAAAACTCTTTTGATGATATCTGTTAGTTTTTGCTGCATTGGGAACCTCTTAAAATAAAAATTTGCTTAAATCGAATTCTTCATGCGATCGATGTTTATTGTCCCTTTCGGAGATTAAAAACAACAAAAGGCGATCTGTATAATCGGCCGCACCCCGAAACTCTTCTCGCAATATTTCTAGTCCGCCGTTAGCATATTCTTCAAAAATTCGCAAGCGTTCTGCTTCCGATTGTTCGTCGAGATGGGAGAGGATTTGGGGATTTTTGGTTTCGGCGATCGCAATTAGCTTAATTGCCATATCGTAACCCCTGGATACAAAAATATCAACGTCAATCGCACCGGGTTCGCGTTTGGAAATTTCCCCCAAGGGCGATCGCTTTTTTCGATAATTTCCCAAGGCTGCGGCGAAGGCGATGACATCGGCGTAAGTCTGAAATGGCCCGGAGTTGTTATCCGATAAAGTTAAGGATTTGACTAAATCGGCTTTGTCTTTAGCAATTCTAATTTTGTTAGCAGCCATTGGGATGAATATGTAATTTTTAACAATTATACATCTGGTAATAACTTAATAATCTCAGAAACCCGGTTTCTTCCTATATTGTGGATTCCTCAACTCAAAACTCATAGAAACCGGGTTTCTGGCCCCATGCGTCAGCCCGAAACATATCAACTCAGAAACCCGGTTTCTTTGTCCGCAATAACATGATTTTTTTGGTAAAACCTCCTCTTGTTTCCCGGCGCTTGGCTTGTGCATTCAAAACTCGATCGCCCGAAATGCCATAACTCAGCATCAGCGCATCTATCACCTCATACAAATCAGCCAATTCCGCCACCAAATTATCCTTGTCAGCCTCAGCCACTTCTGTCGCTTCCTCAATCAATTTCTGCCGCAAAGCTTGACGGTATTCTGGATCGGACAAAATTACAAAATCGCATTCATTCCCGCTTTGGCGAATAATTTCAGGAATGCGATCGCGCACCAACTTATGATACTCTTTCTCCATGTCAAACTCCTTTCAACCTTGACTAAAACTTTGAATTAACCAGCGACTAATTTCGCCATCATCTTGAGTTTGACTGCGATTCAAAGCTTCCTCAACTAACGCAATTTCTAGCCCAGGTAAAACCCGCGACTCTTGAATTCTGCCACTACCTCCGCCATTAATCGCAAATCCAAAAACCTCCTGCCTATTCGCACGATCCACCCAATATTCGCTAATTCCTGCATCTTCATAAAGCAAGCGCTTGCTTCCTAAATCATCGTTAAAAGAAGACGCACCAATTTCTATTACTAAATTAGGTGGATCGTATCGATCCAAATTAATAGGTGAATTGTTGTTTTTAGGAGGCACTCTCAAATCTGAACCGATGTAGTAAGCTAGATCGGGTTGAAACTCACGAATACCTGCTTTACGAAAACTGGTATTTGCAAACTGAACTACTCGGATATTTCTCAACGTAGCAAACAGAATAACCACATAGGAAACAATGGAATTATCGCTGCCGTGCAATGGCCCTACTGGTGACATTTCTACCCTCATGTGTTCTCGATCGTAATAAAACTTGCCTTTTTCCCAAGCTGAATCCTCAGCGAAAGCTAGAAACTCTTCCCACGTCGCTTTCAGCCAAATATCCGTTTCCAAAACCTGCGTAATTGCCGAATTAGAAGCCATAATCCACCTCTACTATTTCCGTATATTCAAATTCATTCGGGCTGCGTTTAACTAAAGGATAGCGCATCCCGCCGAGGTCGATCGCATCTTCCTCGCAATCAGCCTTCGGAGAATTGTACACCAGCACGTATTCCTTACCGATCGCACTTTCCATCTCTCGGGCTACTTCTCCGCGCCACTGAGTTTTCGTTACCAAAACTATGAGTTGATTCGCCAATTTTGGCAACTTATTCGCGATTTGTTTGCGATAAATCTCGTCCAAACTGCCAAAGGGAGAATCCATGACAATCGGAAACGTACTGCTATCCGGGCCCATCAAAGTATTCTTTTGACTCCACTCGCGCACGCCCTCAATAATTCCGCCGATAAATGACAAACTGAGGATTTGATTTTCTCCGGTAGAAGCGGCTACTAAAGATTCTTTTCCCGAGGTATTTTCTACTAGCGTTAGTTCGTATTTATCGCTCAACTTGGGGATGTACGGAGTAAAAGAAATTTGACTGAAAATATCTTGCACTCGCTTTTCTAAGTGCGAACAAAACTGTTTTTCTAAGCGCGATCGCACTTCTGTCAGGCGATCGATCGCATCCTGAGTCGCAGCAATCCGGCGCTGGGCCAATACTTGCCTTTGCTCGTTCAGTTGCTGCTTGTCAATTTGCTTGTCCAAAGCCACCACCTGCACATTAAAACTCTCAATCTGCTGCTGGTTAGAGCCTGTTTCCCGGTGCAATTCACCAATTTTTGCCTCAATTTCATCCAAGCGCTTTTGCAAGCGGCTGACATCGCCGTCAGGGAAGTTTTTCAGCTTGCTGTGAATATCGTCTAACTGATTTTCCACCCGAGAAAGTTCGGCTCTATCGCGACTGATATTGTCTTGTTGGCGGTCAATTTCTTCCCAAAAATCAGCCACTTGTCTGTCAATTTCATTGACGCGATCGCTAATTCTGATTGTAGTTTCTTCCACATCGCCAACACCCGCTTTATCTATCCAACCGCTAACATTTTCGCACGCTTCAGAACCCTCCACTAATAGGGCACCGCAGATGCACCGCTGCTGCGCTAATAACTCTTCCAAAAACGGCCGCCCAATCCCCGAAAGCAACTGACCTTTTTCCCGCAAATTACCAAAAATTAAGTTAAATTCAGCCGCTGCATCCGACAGAAATACCGCGTAACCGCGCCCAGAAATTGCTCGTTTTAGGGAATCAGAAGCCTGACTATTTTTTTCTTTAAATAAACTTCGTTGGGTTTCTAATTCGTCTCGCAATTTTTGCAATTCAGCAGCACCATTGCGTTCGAGTAAATCAGCATTAACTGCTTGTTTTAATTCAGCTTGATGATTTAATTCGACCTGAATTTCTACTTGTCTTTGTGAAATCTGCTCGGCTTCTTTTTGAAAATTTTGTTTTTCTTTTAAAAGTTTTTTTATTTCGGAACCACCAATCAGGATTAAATCTGTTTCCAGAGATTTTTTAGCATCTATTAAATGTTTGATAGAGCGATTCAGCACCTCTACTCCCAGCAATTCTTTGGTGGCTTCGGCAATTTCGGCTTTCTTATTGTGCCGTACAATTTGCTCGATTCGCTCGCCATCAAAAAAGAAATATTGATGCAAACTTTCTGGCAAAATTCGTCCGATAATATCATCTGGATGCTGCGCTGTTGGAATCCAGCGACCGTCATCTTTGGCTACTTGCAGGAACAATTCGCCTTTGATGTGTTCTACTGAATTTTCAGTTTTATAGGCGCGACAAACACGCCGGGCTTGGTAGCGTTTGCTGTCATGTTCAAACACAATTTCTGCCCAACAACCTACAGCTTTTCCCAGTTCAGCTTCAGCAAGAGCGCGCTTGTTTACTAATTGTTCTTCCGCAGCAAAAGCTGCACTAAATTTTCCGTACAGCACCCAGGTAAAGGCATTCATTAAGGCTGTTTTTCCCGAACCGTTGTTGCCATGAATTACTGTGATATTTCTCTCGCCCCAGGCTAGCTTTATTTCGGGACTTTTGCCATAAAATTGCCGAAAATTGCAGAGAACTATTGAAAGTAATTTCATATAATTGCTTCCTTAATGATTTTCAAAATGTCATCGCTAATATAGCGCGGAGATTTCATGTAAAGTTTATCTTTTTCCAGTTCCAATACCTGCTCGATAATTTGTCGGACTTCCGGCGGCGCGCTGGTAATTGGTTGCTGTACGTCGCTCAAGTCTTTGTCCGCGTGATAACCGGAACGCTTTTCTGCTAAAATGGCGATCGGTACTGGTGCGATCGCACTATCTTCATATCTAAAAGCCATAATCAGATTTTCATTTAGATTTTCAGTCATAGGAAGAAGGAAGAAGGAAGAAGGAAGTTCGGCAACGAGCGGTGTACGGGATGTAACGGATGTAACGGATGTAACGGATAGAAGGAAGAATGCTTATAGAGTTTGCTTTTGAGTTATCTGTATTTGACGTTTAATTAGGTGGATTTACTTATTTCTTTACCCAAATTAAAAACTACAGGGCTTTTGCATGGCCTAGAAACCCGGTTTCTACGAGTTTTGCTCTCCCCTCACGAGATATTTAGGAAGAAACCGGGTTTCTGAGGTCGCAAGTGCGATCGCAAACTCAACTAACCACTCAAACTGCAATAAAATAATTCTATCTTTTTAAGATAAACCGAACCTGAATAAATGTCAAATATCTAACAGCCCGTAACGCCTTTGAATTTGCAGCAATTTCACCCTAGCTTCCCCAGCATTGTCAGCTAAATCGGCAAATTCTAAGAAGCGCTTCAACTCTTTTCGCAGCAGATTTCGCTCAACTTCTAAGGTTTCTCGACCCAAATCTGGAGGCAAAACTATCATGTCAAATAAAGTTGCCCTTTCCTTCCCCGGATGCGGCCGCAAAATGCGGCCCCGGCGCTGAACAAACTGGCGCGGATTGCTGCTGCTTGCTAAAATTACAGCATGGCGAATTGCTGGAATATCAACGCCTTCATCCAAACAGCGAATTGCTACTAAACCTTGCAATTCTCCGCTTTCAAATTGTTGGCGCAATCGTTCTCTTTCTGCTACCGGAGTCGCCGCCGTATAAGTGTTAACTCGGTAGCCTAATTCTGAACCCAATAATTTCGCGGTTTCTGTTAGTTGGCGGTTGTTGCTGCGGCGCGCACCTGATTCCATCGCACCGTCGCCGCAGTAAAATAATGTATGGGCTGTGTCGAGACGGTGCATCATTAATTCTCGCAACGCTGTTAGTTTATTAGCTGCCGCCCCAATCAACCTAGCCCGCTGCATTAATAAAGTTGTTAAAGCATCATTTTGTTCTACTTTTTCCTCGCCCCACAGCGCCCAGCCAATTTTTTTAGTTAAGTAGGAATATTTGCGGGTTTCGGATGCGGTCAATTCGACTAAAATCGGATAGTATAAATAATGTACTAATGCTTTTTGGCGGATGGCGTCGGCTAAGGTGAGTTCCGGCTGCAAAACAGGGCCGAAATAATCTAAAATAGCTTCGGTTCCTTGTTCGTCGAAGTGTCTTTCTGGGGTGGCGGAAAGGGCGAGGCACAGTCCAATATTTCGCGGCAAACTTTCTCCTAAACGGGGCGCGCCTAAGTTGTGAACTTCGTCTCCAATAATTAGGGTTTTTTCGGGGAAATAGCGGATTTGCGATCGCAAGCTATCCAACATTAATGTAGCGTTAGTTGTGATAATTGTCAGAAATAGTCCCTTGCCCGTTAGCGAAGCCCTCGAAGAGGCTCGCACTTCATACAAACCCGCCGCTAGCTTATTTTGCCAACTGCGGGCGCTATCAAAGGCCAAAATAGGTTTTAAACCAAATTTCTCCGATTCGCGCGCCCACTGATTCACCAGATGGCAGTACGGGCAAATTACGAGCAGGACTTGCAGGTTAATTTTATTGTACAATTCAGTGGCGATCGCCAGCGCAGTAATCGTCTTGCCGCTACCCGTCGCCATCTTCAGCGTACCGCGTCCCTGATTGGCAAACCAATTATCAACCGCCTGTTGCTGATACTGCCGCAATTGCAGCGATGGCGGCATCCTCGGAAACCCAGATTGCGAATGATTAGCCGCCATTGCGATTCACCTTTAAATGCCGTTAGATGCAACATTACCCCGATTCAACTGTAACTCATTTCTAACTAAAAATTAACAGCTCAAACAAATTTGCCGCCGACAATTGCAAATCCGACAGCACATCAAGTACGGGTAAAACATCTTCATTCTCTTTAATCTCAGGTTCCTGCTGCGGTTTAAAAACCATTACCAATTCTTCTTCCGGGTCTATCAGCCAACCTAATTTAGTATGATTCTTGAGGCAAAACAGAATCTTATTAATTACGCGAGTTGAACTTTGCTCCGGCGATAAAATCTCAATTGTCCAATCCGGTGCAATTTCAAACCTATTTTCAATTTTTCCCTGAGAATTCAGAGGAATGCGCGACCACTCGAATACTGCGATATCTGGAACAATAGAACGTCCATCAAAAGAGCAGCGCAATTCTGGAAAAGCATAAGCCAACTTCTGAGGTTTGCCAACTTGATTGATAACAGATGGAAACTCGAATTGTAACGTGCTGTGTTTTCCTTGGGGCATAGCTTTTTGATAAATTTGACCGTCAACATACTCGCTAGCCGGCTTAGTTTCTGGAAGCAGCAAAAACTCTTCCAGGGAAATCTTGGACGGAGACTGAATTGACGTTAGCATAAGCGATTAAACCCTCAAAAACTCTTAAAAATTAACATCGCCGTCAGTTTCCCAATCAGGACAACTGTCCGATTCCACACCAGTAGGGTGCATCGCACAAACCAACAAATTTCCGCCGTAAACTTGACCGTGATAGTTCATACAACCGCGACAAACCGGATGCTGCGTTGGCGAAGGGTCTACATAAGTCACAAACGATGAATCTATCTCATCAAAATCAGGCTCAAAGTCCCGGCAAATTTCGATTATTGGTTCGAGAAATTCATTTAAATAACCATCAAATTCATTTAAATAACCATCAACTTCAACAATCAGGTTATTTTGTACTTGTTCTGTAAACTCTTCCGAAATTTTTGCCAAAACGTCCAGCATTTCGACAAACTCTTCGCCGATATCGGTGAAAAAATGCTCTACTTCAGAAACAGCATTTTCCATTACTTCAAAAAAATCTTTAGACCAATCTTCCATGAATTTGACAGCTTGCTATTGCAAAATATTTAACAAATAAGTGCAGTCAGCCTCAGGCGAAGCGATCGCACCTACTTTCAATTCTATTACCTATTGCAGTATATCCGCCCACATCTGACAGAGAAGATATTCAAAAAGGGAACTCAAGATTATTATCCTGAGTTCCCTTCATGCTTTGCTGTGGGAGCTTTTTGCAGCTTAATCGCGCTTGAGCCGCCGCAATTCATCTTGTAAATTCTGTACCTGTTCGCGGAGCTTGTCTACGCCGCCGGTGTCTTTAGTTTCTTTTGCAGAAACTTCTTCTTCCTCAGAAACAATTTCAATCCGCCGAGGTTCAGCCGGTTTTTTGTCCCCAGCCGCTTCTACAGGCGGTTGCTGCTGCTGAGCTTGTTGAACCATATCATCAACAAAGCGGCGGGCTTCTTCTGTTGACATCTCACCGCGCTTCACCAATTCATCTGCCAGCTTTTGGGCTTCAGTCCGCAATTCAGTTAACTTGCTGCCAGCTTTTTCACCAGCGTAGGAAGCTAGCCCGACACCAAGGTAAACTGCTTTCTGTAAAATATCTCCGAAACCAGGCATAGGAACTACACCTCATAAAACAGGGTGAACCGGAGACCACGCCTATTACAAGCATCCCGTGTTGCTGCTACCTTCCGGTCCTGACAAGATTTGGGCGTTGGAATCGCGTGGGGCCAGTTCATTTATGAGTATAGCACAGTTATTTATTCTTCAACCACACACCAGTGATAAATTTCATAAACAACGCAACCGTTCTTCACCAGGGGGTCTTCAGCGACGATCGCCTTTGCCTCATCCATCGAACCCGCCTCAAACATCAACATACCGCCGCCCCGCCTCGCCCAGTAGCCAGTTTTCGCTCGGTGTCCTTTAGAAATCAAATCTCGGACATAAGCTCTGTGAGCTGGCACGTACTGGTCAAAGACAGGCTTTTCGACAATTCCCTGCTCAATTTTGACAAACCAAGGCATTTTAAATTTTAGATTTTAGATTTTGGATTTTGGATTGTAGATTGGGAATGGGGTTTTTGGTACGGCGCAGTGAGTAAATACTCGATCGCCCGTACTCCACCGTTCCTTCCTCACTGCGATGCTATCCTATGAACCCGTCAAAACAGCGATTTTTTATTGCTTTAGTGCCCCCTCCGGATCTTCAAAACCACATAACTCAGATTAAACTGTATTTTGCCGAACACTACAACAGCCGCGGTGCGTTGAACTCGCCGCCCCACATCACGCTACAACCTACTTTTGAATGGCCAGCGGCGGATGTTCCCAAATTAGAGGAAAGCTTGAAGCGCTTTTCGGCAAACCGGCAGCCAATTCCCGTTACTCTATCAGGTTTTGCAGCTTTCGCGCCCCGCGTCATTTACGCCGGTGTCGTCAAATCGCCCCAATTACTGGAGATGCAAACAGATTTGATGAGTTATGTCGCGGCAAAATTGGGAATTGTCGATCGCATTTCTCAGACTCGCCCATTTGTACCGCACATGACTGTAGCCTTTCGCGATTTAACAAAGGAGAATTTTCAAACTGCTTGGCTGGAATCCGCAGCGCGCGAACTCCACTTTGAGTTTACCGCTGCGGAGTTAACTTTGTTAGTGCATGATGGCAGTCGCTGGAATATCAGCCAGCAGTTTCCGCTTGGCGCTGAACCTGCAACAATTATAAATCAATTCTGAAAACTCTTCCTTCTCTACTCTTTCTTCGCGTACTTCGCGTCTTCTTGCTTTCGTTTATCCCCAAAAAAATTGTTATAGGTTCGTAGTGAGGACTTTAGTCCGCAGGATTTTAGAAGGACTAAAGTCCTCACTACAAACCTGGTTATAGGTTCGTAGTGAGGACTTTAGTCTAGTGAGGACTTTAGTCCGCAGGATTTTAGAAGGACTAAAGTCCTCACTACAAACCTGGTTATAGGTTCGTAGTGAGGACTTTAGTCCGCAGGATTTTTAGAAGGACTAAAGTCCTCACTACGAACGTGTTTAAATTTCAATGTAAAATAGATTAGCGATCGCGCCGAGGGGGACTGGCAAGTGCCACAGTTCCGTAAACCGAAATTCCCGACTCTTTCAGAGTTTTAATTGCCGACTTAACCGTAGTACCGCTAGTGTAAATATCATCAACTAACAAAACTCGATCGCGCGGGAGACGGCGCCGAAAATCTTTCCCCAAAATTAAAGCATCTTTCATTTCAGCTTTTCGCTGCTGTGCTGTCAGAGCGAATAAAGCCTGAGTATTTTTCACCCGCTCCAAACCGTGCCGCTGCAAAGGCAAACCAGTCAGCTCGCAAAAACTTTCCGCCAAAAGTTCCGCTTGGTTAAAACCGCGTTCCTTGACCTTTGATTTGTGCATGGGAATCGGTACAACTGTTAAATTGTCAATAGCTAATTCCGGAAAACTCAGCCAAGATTCTGCCAGCCAGCCGCCGAGAGGTTTCGCTAATTGCGGGTTGCCTTCATATTTTAAAGCTGCGATCGCCCGTTTGAGAGTCCCGCCGTACTCCCCCCACACAAAAACACGCTGCTGTGAATCCCAACATCGACCGGGATCCGGTAGCTGACAGCGCTGAAGTTGCTTGTAGCAGTACCCGCAAAACTCTTCCGTGGCCGATCGCTGACAAAGAGGACAGTTAGACTTAAGAAATAGATTGAGAAAAGATTTGACCAATCCCGTCCATTTTCGCTTGTTCATCCTAAAATTGTGGTATGTGATTAATGGGAAAAACTATCAAAATTAAATCAGTTTCCAAGGACAGGCTCCCAGCGTGACAAACTTCTACTGGCTAGACAAAATTCAACCTTCAGACCGAGATGCAGTCGGAGAAAAAGCATTTTATTTGAGCTGTTTGCTTCAGAAAAATCATCCCGCTGTACCGGGTTTTGTCGTGCCGGCTACAACATTTTCGCAGTTTTTAGAGTCGATCGACTGGCTAGAACCGCTGTTTGCTGACTGGCCCCACTCTTCGCTACACTTGAATGTCGATGAACCCAAACAACTGCAATCGATCGCCCGCAGCATCCGCCACCAAATCCTCAGCGCCAAACTGCCAGATACACTGCTCTCTAGCCTACAGTCTGCTGTTGCCCAACTCAACTCCCAAGCCTTAATTTTTCGCCCTTCCCTGACTTCGTGGAACCCGAAAACAACCGGAATCCTGGAATCTCACGCAGTAGGCGCCGAACCACAAGCCATTGAGGCCGGACTCAAACAAGCTTGGGCAGAAATCTTCAGAGCCCGAAGTCTATTTTACTGGCAGCGGTGCGGCATGAAGATACAGCAAATCAATCCCGCAGTTTTGGTGCAGCCAATCTTCCCAGCCATCGCCGCAGGTGAGGTGAAAACTAACTGCGGTGCAGCCTGGGAAATCCAAGCCACCAGAGGTTTGGGAATGTCCCTCGCTCGGGGAGAAACCATCCCCGATTACTATCAAGTGCAGCCGGAAACAGGGGCGGTTAACTTCCAGCGGCTCGGTTACAAAACATTAGCGTACCATCTCAAAGCGGACGAGGAGAAATCGAAAAAAAAACCGCAGGTAGAGAATTGGAAAAGCCGAAAAATTACCAATTCTGCATTGTTAATTCCCGATTTTGCTGGCAGTTGCGTGGAAGTTTTGGCGCTGGGAGAGAAATCGCAAACTGAATACGTTTTAGACGAATTGCAACTGCAAAAGCTCATTGAATTGAGCAAAAAAGTAATCGCCGAATTTGAGTCGGATTTAATCTTGGAGTGGACGCTCAACCAGACAGCAAACAGTGGCGAACCGCAGTTTTATTTCACTCAACTTCGTCTTTTGCCACGGGAAAAAATCGCGCCGGCACCGGAAAAAGCGATCGCCCAAACCAGAACTCCTGCTATCCTCAAAGGTTTGGCCGCCGCCTCAGGAAAAGCCGAAGCAATTGCCCAAGTTATGACTAATTCCCACCCCGAAAACGCCCAATTCTTAGCCGGAAGCATTTTGGTAGCCCGCACAATCGATCCGAATTGGCTGCCTTGGTTGAAAGTTGCTGCTGGGATAGTTGCCGAACAAGGAGGCATGACAGGCCACGGTGCCATTTTAGCGAGAGAATTGGGGATTCCCGCTGTTGTGGGAGTTACCGGGGCGACTCGGGCGATCGCCTCGGGCGATGCGGTGTTGGTAGACGGCGATAGCGGGGAAGTTTTTGCCCTCGCCCCACATCCGGCGATCGACACCGCAGACAGCAACCCCCTTCAGGAAACGCCAAACAATGCGGATACTTACAGTACAGCAGCAAAAATGTCAATAGCTAATTATCAATCTTCAACATCAGAGCGATCGACCAATCCCGCATCCTTACCGCGAGGGACACAATCTCCCGAATATGTTTGGGGCGCGCCCACAGCAACTCAACTGCTGGTTAATGTCAGCCAAACAAGTTCGATCGATCGCCTCAGAAATCTGCCCATCGACGGCATCGGATTGCTGCGATCGGAATTGATGGCATTGGAAGCTTTGGACTGTCAAAACCCCAAAATTTGGCTGCAACACGGCCAACAATCGGAATTTGTCGATCGCATGGCAGATTGTCTCAGCTTATTTGCTGCTGCGGTGGCGCCGCACCCGGTATTTTATCGCTCTCTCGACTTGCGCGATTCAGGAGCTCACGGCAGTTTCAGCGATACCTTTGAACCGGAGTTATTTGATTGGGAGTTGTCCGTACTTCAAAAAGTCTGCGAGTCTGGCCATACAAATGTCAATTTAATTTTGCCTTTCGTGCGCTCTGTGGACGAGTTTGTCTACTGCCGCCAGCGCTTAGAAACTATTTGGAAAAATCGGCCCGATCAATTTCAAATGTGGATTATGGCGGAAGTTCCTTCGGTGTTGTTTTTATTGCCAGATTACGTCAAAGCCGGAGTTCAAGGAATTTCCATCGGTACCAACGATTTAACTCAGTTTCTGTTAGGCATTCACCGCAACTCCCAACAAATAGCAGGTGGTTTCAACGGGCGCGATCGAGCAGTGATGAGGGCGATCGAGCAATTAATCCAACAAGCCAGGGCTGCGGGCATTCCTTGCTCGATTTGTGGCGATGCTCCAGCTTTGTATCCCGAAACAGTTGAATCCTTGGTGCGGTGGGGGATTTCGTCTATTTCGGTGAATGTCGATACTGTAGAACAGACTTGCAGGGCGATCGCCCGTGCGGAACAGCGCCTGTTGCTAGATGCCGCGCGAGCGATCGTTAACAATTAACCAGCGTCCCCCGAACCCTGCACAAAAATTATTATTCCGATCCAAACAGCAACAATATTTAACCGTGATTACAAAAACCCAGTTTCTGCATAGATATATCGCCTTCCATCCTTGAGTTGTTCAGTGATACCGCATTTGGAAACCTAAACTCTCAATTAAAAACATCAGCTTTTCAAGCTAGCATAGAAATATCACCCACACTTGACCCGGAGGTACAAAGAATGAAATTAAAAATTATTGCAACCGCAGCAATACTCGCCGCCCTCGGCTGTCTGCATCCCCATCCAGCATTATCTCAACCTGCAACTGACGGCGGGACAAAACCCGGATTCTGGCAACCTCAAGCACAGATTGACAATACTCGCAACATTACCCTGACACTGTTAAATGAAACCGGATTAAACCTAGAATACGGTCAATCAGGTGTCGCCTTGTCATCCTTACCAGTTGGAGCTAGCAAAAACATCCTGGTTCGCGTCAGCAACCGCACCGGAGACATTGCCAATATTCCGATTAATGTCAAAGGAGGAACCACAACTTTGAAATACGACTATAACGTTGATGCCAAGGAAAACATTGTGACGGTTCGCATCAGCACATCAGACGGCCGCACTAGGCAAGATCGGTCAGTTTATATTGATGAAAAAGGGCGAATTTACTCTTTCTAAGACTGACGCTAATCAACCCGGTTTCTCTTGATAAATCTTGCTTAGAGCAGCTAGGTATCCGTTTAACAGTTGACCGCTTGACAGTTGACCGCTTGACAGTTGACCGCTTGACCTGGGACAGTTTGATAGCGACCTGTACCCTTAAGTCCGAGGATTGGAGTAATGAATAGTCTGATTTTAATTTCTCCCTCAAAGACGGGCGGGCTTTCAACCAATTCTTTCTGGTAAGAAATCGGGTTTTACGCCTCCGGTGCGTAAATTCTGTCTGGAAAAAGTCCACGTTTTTGTGCAGCGGATTTGACATCGCATCTCCCAAATCAACTGATGCTAGCAATTCGGCGCTACTTGCACGCTGGCGCATCAGGTGAGTTCCGAGAGGATGTCAACCGCCGCATCGCGAACTAATATCCGCTGTTCCTGTTCATACCTGGGCCTCGATTTCCCTCTTCTTTCGGTTTAGCTTTGTTCACTCGCAAGGGACGCCCCATCCACTCTGCACCGTCTAACTCGGTAATTGCAGCGTCTTCTTGGGCATCTTCCATCATCTCGACAAATGCAAAGCCGCGCATCCGACCGGTTTCCCTGTCGGTAGGTAAGACAACTCGCTTGACTGTGCCGTACTCTGCAAATACTGATTTCAGGTCTTCTTCGGTGGCGCGGTAGGACAAATTTCCAATATAGATAGTCATGTCGATCGAACTAAACTTGTTGTGCTATACTTGACAACTCCACTGCCTGAAGGCAAGTGAATTCTTGGGCTGAATGTTGCCTCTACCAAACAAGTTGATTTTGGTCTTACACTTTCATACTAGCCAGAGGAAATATTCTCATATTTCCCAACTGATAGGCTATTCCTCAAGCGTCAATTTCGATGTGTCCCACCGTATTTAATTGCTGTACGCTCTTACTGTGTGGACTTTGCCATTGACAGACAGAGATTTAGGGATAACGGAGTGTCGCTTGTTTCCTGCGTTCCCAAAGTCAACGACTTAATTTTGATTATAACACAATAACGCCGTAAACGGCGGGGTTGAAAACCCACGATTTCTTGATAAATTTTACTCTCTAGTGAATTCTCGCTGACAATCGGGCGATCGCCTTTGAACTAAAAGGGTTTGCCGCACCGACAAACCCTTTCTACTGACTGCAATAGTTAGTCCTTTTGCTTAGTCGATCGAGATCGACTGAGGCCCCGTGCTTTTAGCATTGGTGGCTTCGGCTGCGGGAGGAGTGTAGGAAGTTGAACCGGCTTGCTCATCGATCCAGCTTCTAACGGGATCTTCGTGAAGGTTGAGTCGAAGCAGGCCAGAAAAAAATCCGCCCGCAAAGGCTATAGGCTGTTGGATCAATTCTTTGACCACTGGGATGAGTTCGTCGAGGAACATTCAAGAGTCTCCTTGTGCTGCTGGGGTTCTATCTTTACTGTACCGTTTGTACGGAGATGCTGGCAGCAGACTGCAAAAAAAGGGCGATCGAGCCTGTTAAAGATGGGCAAGCTCATGCTGCAAAAAACGCTTGCCGGAAAATTGTCGGCAAATGATTTACAATGCTAATCTGTTTGTTTACAAAATTTTATGTGCCGTTTGCTTGGCTACCTCGGCGAGCCGATTTTACTCGATTCTATTCTGTACAAGCCGGAACATTCGCTAATTGTGCAGAGTTACCAGCCCCGGGAAATGACTTCGGGCTTGCTCAACGCTGACGGTTTTGGTATTGGTTGGTATCACCCGCACCTAGATACTGACCCGTTTACCTATAAAAATATACAGCCAATTTGGAACGACATCAATCTGCCGAGTATCAGCCGATACGTTGAATCCGGCTGCGCGATCGCCTATGTTCGCAGTGCAACTTCAGGACAAGCTATAGATTTGAGCAACTGTCAGCCGTTTGTGCGCGATCGCCTGTTGTTCGTGCACAACGGCTTTGTGCAGAATTTTCGGAAAAGTCTTTACAGACCAATTCGCGATCGGCTGTGCGATACCGTTTATCAATCAATTAACGGTACTACAGATTCAGAGCACCTCTTCGGCTTATTTGTCAATGAATTAACAGCCGGCAATCTGACTCTAAAAGTAGCTTTGCAAAACTCCCTAAAAACCTTAGCTGAGTTAGCAAGCGTTCACCAAGTAGAATTTTCAGCTAATATCATTATCAGCGACGGACACCAGCTCGTTGCCTCTCGCTTTGCTTCCCCAAAAATCCCTCCTTCCCTTTATTGGCTGCAAGACGATCTAAATATCCCAAATTCTGTCATCATTGCTTCTGAACCTTTATTTGCTGGGAATTGGCACGAGTGTCCAGAAGAGAGCATTATCAGTACGGGAGTAGACGGTGATATCCAAATCTATCCAATCTTGTAGAGAGGCAATTTATCACGATTTGCAACAGTGCCGCCGCGGCACTTTCCAACTATTTGCAGGCATCGATTATGATACTTTTTGCCGCCAAGCTCATCCTGATTTCAGTCCGGTTGGCTGGCATTTAGGTCACATTGCTTATACTGAGGATTTGTGGCTGTTGCAGCGAGGTGCTGGGTTAAAGCCTGTTTTTCCTGAGTATCACCAACTGTTTGCTGCGGATATTTTGCCGAAAACACAACGAGTTTTTTTGCCTGCGTTACCAGAAGTTGAATTGTATCTGGATGCGGTGCGAAAAAAGGTGTTAGATTATTTGGAATTTGCGCCGATCGCACAACAGGAACGTCTCTGGCGGTTTATTATTCAGCACGAAAGCCAGCACTGCGAAACTGTTGCTTTTGTGTTGCAAATGCAAAGGAAGGAAGAAGGAAGATTGGCAACGGATTTTGTAAGGGATGTAGCGGATGTAACGGATAGAAGGAAGGAGGAAGAAAGAAGATTAATTACTGATTGCCGATTACCAATTACCAATTACCAATTCCCAATTACCAATTCCCCAGAACCAATTCCCGATTCCCCAGGACCAATTACCAATTCCCAATTACAAATTACCCATTACCCATTACCCATTACCGATTCCCCAGAGATCGCAATTGGGGGCGGGGAATTTTATATGGGAAGCGATGCTGCTGAGGCTTTGGATAACGAGCGATCGCGCCACCTGTGTTATTTAGAAGCATACGCGATCGATCGCTATCCCGTCACTTGCGGTCAATACCGAGATTTTATGACATCCGGCGGCTATCAAAACCGCGATTGGTGGTCTGCGGAGGGCTGGGAATGGCAAAAAGTTCATTTAGTCGATCGCCCGCTTTACTGGTCAGAAAATCCAGCTTTCAGCAACCATCCAGTTTGCGGCGTCAGTTGGTACGAAGCCGAAGCCTACTGCAACTTCGCCGGGAAGCGCTTACCATCGGAAGCCGAATGGGAAAAAGCAGCCAGTTGGGATCCCACAACTCAGACAAAACTTACCTATCCTTGGGGAGAAGCACAGCCCAATGCCAGCCTGTGCAATCACGGCAATCATCTTGCCAATACCTCCCCCGTTGATGCCTTTCCAAAGGGAGCGAGTGCAGCGGGCTGCTGCGATATGTTGGGCAATGTCTGGGAGTGGACAGCTTCAACCTTTGACGCCTATCCAGGATTTGAAAGTTATCCTTATCGGGGATACTCTGAAGTTTATTTTGATGGAGAGCACCGGGTTTTGAAAGGCGGGAGTTGGGCGACTTTTCCTCAGGCACTGCGATCGACTTTTCGGAATTGGTACTATCCGGGCGTGCGACAAATTATCGCTGGTTTTCGCTGCGCTATAACTACAATCACATAGGTTCGTAGTGAGGACTTTAGTCCGCATAAAATTAGAGGACTAAAGTCCTCACTACGAACCTGTAAAATTTATTTCTTTAAACATAAATTTTATTTTTCGTAATTTTTAGACAATATTTGTTTGTTAAACACCAAAAATTTTTCCACATAAAAATAGTAGCTTAAAAAAGGTTTGTAAATGATTTAATAATTTATGTTGATATTTGTTGAATTTTAATTTGCGGATGCAGCTCGCCATTCGGTGAGAAAATACAGAACGGAGATCGGCATGAAAAATCCGGCTTGAGCGCGATATCTGGCAACGCGACTGCGTGCTATACCCATTTGTGCATCTTAATTTTACTCTATGAAATCCCCAAGACTTTCCGACAAGACAAACCCAGCATCAACCAAAGAAAACCGGCTGCACTTAGAGCGGCTGGTGAGCGCTGCGGCACCGACACCCGCAGAAATTAATGCTGGCAGGGATGTCGTTAGCGGGTTGACTCAAAACCCCAAAACCCTGCCTCCCAAGTATTTCTACGACGATCGCGGATCGAACCTGTTCGAGTTGATTTGTCAGTTGCCGGAATACTACTTGACGCGCACTGAGACGGAGATTTTACAAGGATGTGCGGGGGATCTCGCCCGTTTGACAGGCCCTTGCGAAATCGTCGAACTCGGCAGCGGCAGTTCCACCAAAACCAGGATTCTCCTCGATGCTTACAGCCAATTGGAATATCCGCTGCACTATTTGCCGATCGACATCAGCCCTACTATCCTAGAAAGCAGCGCTTGTCAACTCTTGGCAGATTATCCATCGCTCCAAATTCACGGACTTGTCAGCACTTACGAATTAGCCTTAGCTAAAATTGCCCCGTCACCCTTGCCAACCCGAATAATTTGCTTTCTAGGCAGCACCCTCGGCAATCTCAACCCTCAAGAATGCGATGTATTATTCTCGCAAGTTGTCGGTGCATTGCAGCCTGGAGAGTATTTTTTGCTAGGAATTGACCTAGACAAATCTAAGGATATTTTAGAGCCGGCCTACGATGACAGTCAAGGAGTGACCGCAGCCTTTAATTTGAATATGCTGCGGCATTTAAATCGGAAGTATCAGGGAAATTTTGATTTAGCGCAGTTCGAGCATTGGGCTTTTTACAATCAAGAACAATGTCAAATTGAAATGCACTTGAAAAGTAAGAAAGCGCAAACAGTGAACTTGCGCGCGCTCGATTTAACGGTTGAATTTGCCGCCGGAGAAACTATCCGCAGCGAAATTTCGCGCAAGTTTAATCTCAATACTGTAAAGGCAGAACTTTCGCAGCGCGGTTTAAAGCCGGTGCAAGTTTGGACAGATCCAAATCAGTGGTTTGGCTTGATGCTTTGTCAGTTGACAGTTGACAGTTGACAGTTGGTAGAAAAGCAGTTGCCAGTTAACAGTTGGCAGTTAACAGTTAACAGTTGGTAGTTAACAGTGGGGAGTTGTCATTAGTTAGTGCGAGGGAAAGAAACCGGGTTTCTACGATTTTTGGCAACAGAAACCAGAAATATCACAAGAAACCCGGTTTCTGAAATGGTGAGTGTATCCATTAACTTCTGAATTATTACTTTAGGGCTCATATATGAAGTCAACAAACTAAAGCTGTGCCTACTACGCCCCCCTACTTCTCAACTACAACTGACAACTGTCCACTGACAACTGTCCACTGTCCACTATCAACTGTCCACTGTTAACAAATTGGCCGCTGTCCGGGTTTTACGGCGTGAATGTACTCGCTGCCGGATGTCGGCCATCCCCGCTTGTAATAGGCTTCCTCGGGCTTCCCCCAGCCCAACTGCAACAAAATTTCGAGAAAATCCAACTTTTCCCACTTTGAGAGACTCGCCCATTCTGTACGCTGGGCTACAGCTTCTACGTCGATCGGCTCGATCGATCGAAAATCCTTCCCGCTGTTAATGCTTAAATATAAATCCATCCCCGCAGTTACCCGCCGCCAGAAGTCCAACATCGCAGTCTTAGCAGCCTTCAGCGTCATCAGATCGATCGGTAGAGCGATTAATTCATCATCCACTGCCGGATAGCGTAGAGTATTGCCTTTAACCGCCATTTCCCGCCAGACAATCCCAGAAACTTGATGTTCCCGCTGGTATTCGTGCACGGCGGCCTTAAAATTTTGATAAGCAGTGAACTTCTGGACGCCCTCAGATGTGAGAAAGCGGTCAATCACGGGGTTACCTGTAGCGGGAGTTTGAGTCAAATTGAGGCGCCGCCCGTGCAAGCAGGCTTGGCGCTCTTCTTCGAGGATCTTAATGAGTTCCGCCGTGCTGTAGACCTTGGGCATCTTTATTCAAGCAAAATCAATATCTTTGCTGGTCTGGCTGGTTTTCTTGGCTAGTTGTCACTAAAGATTGTTTTTTTGAGCAATATCACTTTTGCAGTTATTCTAACTTTTCTTTGTGCTTAATTCTAGTTTGACAGTTTACAGGAGTTGGGCCCACAAATCCCGAAAGCTTCTTGAAAAAAGCAGTTAATCACGATACAGAATTGCAAGTTAGGCTGTCTGCTGCGCGGCGGGCGTACCTCGTGGCATTTTTCCCGAACAACAAAGCCCCCTCACCCGAAGGGAGGGGGCTAAACTGAGTTAAAGGTTTGGCAGTTGTATTTAGCGAGTCGAACAACCCGAAAAAAAAGCAGCATTCGCACTTGCTGTCAACTACCAAAACTCAAATTTTCAGTCTCAAAGCTTAGTAGCGTCGTGAAGAGCGATTGTTGTCGCCCCAGCCGCCGCCGCCACCCGAGGGGCGTTTGTTGTTGTTTTCGCGAGGTTTGGCTTTGTTGACTTTCAAGTCGCGGCCCATCCACTCAGCACCGTCGAGGGCTGCAATGGCTGCTGCTTCTTCTGCTTCGCTGGCCATTTCGACAAAAGCAAAACCCCGCATTCTGCCTGTTTCCCGGTCCACTGGCACTTGGACGCGGCTTACAGTACCGTACTCGGCAAATACTTCGTTGAGGTCGTCAGATGTGACCTCATAAGAAAGATTACCCACGTAAATCGACATAAAATCTCCAGAATCTATTAGGGTGCAGAGACTTAGATTCGGAGAGACGCTTGTAAATAAACACCAACAAACTACGCAACCGAATTTAATTCTTGAAAAACTACTATAACATGAAGCCAGCAGAATCAGCAATTGCCTGTCCTAATTTTCAATTTAGGGTGCCGTCGGGCCATCTCCCACTCCAAGTATTCTTGATAACTGACATATTGCACTGTTGGCCTCATTATCTTGGTTTTTTGCTGTGCGATCGAGCTGAGGGTTGAATTTTTTCGTTGCGGTTAGCAGGTAGATTGGGTTTTATTGAGAATATTGCTTTCGATTATTTATAACTGAGATCGGGCACTTTTCGGGTTGGATAGGTATCCTGCCTGTAACACCAGAGATAATTTTTTTTAGCCTCTGATTCATGGGTTGACTGAATTTCTAATCTCTGATATCCCGTCGCCCATCGCATCGCATTTAGCGCCCTGTAATGGCGACCCAAAAATAATTCTCAAAAGAGTTCTTAGGAATATCTACGCGCATTTTTCTACCCCAAGTATAAACATCAAAGCTAACGCGAGATCGATCGCCCTTTCGATCGCTTCCCTCATCAATTGCGACATTTCCCAACAGCGCCACCCAGTGACTCGGATAAGGGATCAGCGGCGGTTTGTTTTGCAGCATTCCCTCAGCAGTAATTAAAGCAAAAGCAAATCCCCCAGCTTTGAGCGCCTCATCGGCGGCCCGCAGCGCTGGAATATCGCCACTGAAATAAGCGTAGTGAGATTTTACATCGCGGCCTCCCAAAATTTCTCGCGCCCAACCGGCGATTTCCCAAGATTTGGTCATCCCGCTGACGTTGCGGACAATTTCTGGGGCGTTGGCTTCGATGGGAAATATCAAATTTTCTGATTCCCGCAGCGCCGATAAAACCATCCAGTCTACTTGAGGCATCCGCAAATTACCTTTGCTTTGCCGCAGCGTCATTGAGGGAGAAATCGATCGCCTGGATTGAGTGCGAAAACTGCCGGTTTCCCAAAGACGGCGGCAGATTTCAACGTAGCGGAGGGGGCGGCGCGTCAAGAGTGCAAAGGTGACGGCTGCAGGGCCGCAAAAAGGCTGTCCGCCTTGATTTACTTGAAAGGGATCGTGGATGCGCGATCGCATTTCGGCGATGATTTGGCTTTTGTTTAAAGCTGGCCAAAAGCTGAGCAGGTTCGAGCATTCAAATTCGGAAATTGCCTCATCTGCTTGCTGTAGCGAATTTTGGTTTGACAGTTGGGAAGTGGAATTCGCAATTGCGATCGAATTGTCTGATTGTGTCATTTTTGCGATAAGTCGGATCTGTTAATATTTGCCGATAATTAATTACTTGTGCGATCGCACTCTATCGGGATTGATAAATATTATTTTAGGGCTTAGTTAGATTTTTTTGTATGCCGCAGAGGGCGCAGAGAACCCAGAGAAAGATAGAAGAAGAGATATCTCGGTAAGTTTTTCCTGATTTCTTCTTCCTTACTTCCTTCGGTGAACTGTCAACCGACTAATGACTAATGACTAATGACCCTTCGACAAGCTCAGGGCAAGCTAATGACTAATGACTAATGACTAATGACTAATGACTAATGACTAATGACTAATGACTAATGACTTCTTACCATTTTCCTGAAATTGCATCTTTGAGTCTCAATTCTTCTCGACTTACTAGAGCTTCGTAGTAATCTGGTTTGATTTCTAGCGCCACTCCGTAAGAACTAATTGCATCTTGAGTCCGCTGCAATTTTTGCAAAACGTCGCCGCGCTGCGCCCAAGCTTCCCAGTTGTGGGGCTTGAGTTGAATCACTCGATCGAAAGCGACAAGTGATTCGGCATAGCGCTGCATTTTCCCCAGCACCAGGCCTCGCTGCACCCAGCCTTGATAGCTGTCGGGCCAGATAGTAATTGCTCGATCGTATGATGCTAGACTTTGTTCGTACTGTTCCAAATTTGACAGGGCGTTGCCGCGTTTCAACCAAGCTTCAAAATTGTCTGGCACGTTTTGAATGACGCGGTTGTAAGCTGCGACGGCTTCTTCGTAACGCTGCAATTTTTCCAGGGCTGCCCCTTGCTGCAATCCTACTTTTGATGTAATGTCTGTTTCTGAACTGAGAGAGATTACTTTATCAAAACAGGCGATCGCTTCTTCGTATTGATCTAATTTTTCTAGGGCTTCGCCTCGCAAATTCCAAGCTTCTAGAAAATTTCCTTCAATTTGGAGGGCATTGCTGTAAGCGATTATCGCATCTTTGTAACGTTCCAATTCTGCTAGGGCCATACCTCTGCCCAGCCAAGCTTCGGGGAAATTTGGATTAATTTGAATCGCTCGGTCAAAGGCATGGATCGCGCCTTCATAATCTCTTGATTCTGACAGTGTTTGACCGCGCCCGATCCATGCTTCGGGATAAGCGGGATTCATTTGAATTGCCCGATCGAAACAAGCAATTGCCCCATCGCGCCACTGGTGTCTCAGGGCCATTCCTTTGTACAGCCAAGCTTCGGAATCGTTGGGTTGCAGTTGCAAGACGCGATCGTAAGCTGTGACTGCTTCTCCATATTTGTGCAATTTTGCCGAAGCAATGCCCCGATTGAACCAAGCCAGAGTGTTTTGTGGTTGCAGTTGAATGGCGCGATCGTAAGAAGTTACAGCTTCAGCGTACCTTTCTGCCTTCATCAGAGCCAAACCTCGGTTCAGCCAAGCTTCCCAATTAGTTGGGACGAGTTTGAGGGCGCGCTCGTAGGCTGCCACAGCCTCAGCGCAGCGATCGGCTTGCAGCAACACGCTGCCTTGCCTGTACCACATCGCGGGCAAATTTGGATGAAGTTGAGTTGCTTTTTTGTAACAGGTTGCTGCTTTGTCCCACTCCTGCAATTCTTCTAAAACTCTGCCCTGTTGATACCAAGCTTCGTGCTTTTCTGGATTGATTTCAATTGCTTTGTCGAAAGCCGCGATCGCCTCTGGGTGATTTTGCAAACTTAACAGTGCTGTCCCGCGCAGCATCCAAGCCCAATATTCTTCGGGATTAATGGCGATCGCCCGATCGCAACAGGCCACCGTTTCAGCCCAAGAGTGCAGTTGCTTGTAAGCTTTGCCCAGATTCAGCCACGCGCGGGCCCAATCCGGCTTAATTTGCACCGCTTTTGAGTAGCAAATGATTGCCGCTTCGTACCTTCCCGATGCGTAGTGTCTGTTGCCCCGATCGTAATCTGGAAATGCTGCAAAAATTCTTAAAATCGGGGGCAGCAGAGCTGGTTGGGGGTTTGAGGAGTTTTCCGTGGTAGAAGTCGAAAAATCTGGCATACGCCTTGCACGTAAAAAGTTAGTGGGATAACAAGCTGGCGGTCTTATATATTAACTTATGCTTTTGTTAAATCGCTGCTGTTTTGAGACAAACTTAGCATATCAGGTCTGCTGCAACTAATTATGTTTACTTAACTGTGATGTATAAAATTATGCACCGCTCCCACTTTGCGTATACCGCTGTAAAATACGGTCAGTCGATTTTCGATTAACTCCACAGATGAATCAGGGAGCTTAAACCAGAGTCTAAAATTTTGATCTCTCCACTACGAGTGTCGGAAACTTGTATCGGTTTTTGGGCAGGGTTTACCTTCCCATCATCTCCAAAAGTGCTTCTTTCTATAAAACCTATTTGATATCTTTTATTCAACAATAAAGCGGACAAACAAGCCGTCTCCGATAACTCAATAGCCACAAGATGAGAAATCATGCAGCGACGATCCCAAAAAGCTGAAATTCATCTGGAATAAAGCTTGTGGCAACGGCAATAGATGTCAAATTGGTTCTATAAAACGGTGTTAATTTTCCCAGAATTCTTCTAACCTCTGCGCTACGAGATCTGAGTTAATAGAGTCTATCCTTAAGAATGGAGTGTGTTAACTTTTATTACAACAACCCTACATCTTGTCTGATAAGAGGTCATAATCGCTCTTAACATCGAGTTGCTCGGGATCGCAATGATTAGAGTTGTTAAATATTATGCAATAAAAGCAAAAGAATCGAGAAATTCATTCAATTCATTGCAAAACTTATTTTTTTCAAAGAGCTAAAAGGAGTTGGTTTGGCCAATATCAAAATTAAGGCGTGTTAGACGTTGATTTGGACAAGAAAGTTGAGGGAAGAGTTTCATGATGCCACTCAATTTAAGAATTCGATCTCACAAGATCGCCATAGTATTTATGGCCTCCTTACTAATCAACGTACTTGCTATCAAAAGCACGTACTCTCAGCAGAACTGCCAAAATGTGCAAACTTCAATTCAGATTATCGACGAAACGGGCGGCAGGCAGATTTCTGGCACCTCCTCCGTTGACACTTTGCAGGAGTCACATTTCAAGAACTATGTAACGACCATTTCCAAACATATCTCTGCCAAGATTGACGAAATATCGCAGTGCCACGGAGATTTGAAAAGTTCTCCAGAAGTCAAGCTTTTTTTCGTTTACCGTCGGCTCGTCAAGACTGCGCCCTTAGCACCGTTCAATTTAGAGCGTACAGAATCTAATGATGCCAGGCATTTGGATAGTCCTTGGGTAAAACTCACGTTCAGCCATTCGCCCACGATCGTTGTGCGTGCCGTGTTCCTCTGGAGCGAACGACAGTTTCTGTTCGATCAAGCACTGATGTCGGGCATACGCGCCTCGCCCACCAATCCTCTGCTTCCGATTGATGAGCCGATCTTCGAGCAATTTGTAAAAGATTACATCGACTCTGTGCTGCTTGTACCGTCTCCAGAAGCCGTATCTGCCAGCCCAACCAGTATTTCAAAACGCTTGCCACCAGACATCTTTTGGCTGTTTAGCAATGCGTTGCAAACTACACGCGGTCCTTTCTCCGCGATCGTGGCCCGTGCTCTTAGCTCCGCTGTTGGGAAGGCAGCGATCGGTATGCCTCTAATCATTAATTTATTAGACAAGACTGAACAATGCGTACATGGTGAGCCATAATACTAATATGGCAAAGTACGTGAAACCAAATGAAGCAGCTAACACTTTGGGAGTTTGCCTCCGAACCCTCAGACGATGGGAAGCAGAAGATAAAATCAACACAATCAAAACACCGTCAGGTCAAAGACGGTACGACATCGAAAAGTTCATCAAAAAAGAATCAGAACCAGAGGGAGGACGCGCCACTGTTATCTATGCTCGCGTCTCTACCAGGCCACAAAAGACAGACCTCGATCGACAAATTGAACGATTATCAACGCTCTACCCAGGCGCTGAAATTGTTAAGGAAGTGGGAGGAGGACTCAATCTTAGGCGGAAAGGACTCATCACCCTTTTGGGACGAGTTCTGCGAGGTGATATCGCAATTATTGTGGTTGCCCACAAAGACCGACTTGCAAGATTCGGATTCGACATTATCGAATGGCTTTGTGAGCAATTTGACTGCAAAATCGTGGTTCTCAACCAAATCAGTCTCTCTCCACACGCCGAACTCGTTCAAGATATCGTCGCAATCCTCCACAGCTTTTCAAGCCGACTTTACTCCATTAGAAGGCTTGAAAACCAAATCAAGCAGGAGTTACAAGTCGAATCCAAGGCACAAGAAGGAGAAGAAGTCGCCCAACAAAACACTTAAGATTCGGGTTTATCCTGAGTTAGCGCTGCACCAAAAATGGAAGTCTTGGCTATCAGCATCGCGTTACTGCTACAACAAGGCTATTGCCACCTTGAAAGCAGGCGAAAAAATAACCAGTGCTTATTCTTTGAGGGACTATGTATTAGGGCTGAACTTACCTGATTGGGTTAAATCTGCACCGTCTCATCCAAAAGAAAATGCTATTTTTGACGCTTGGGATGCCTGGAAACAAGCCAAGTCTGTAAAAGGAGAAGCAAGTTTTAGAAGCTGTCGCCAACCATCACAGTCAATCAAATTCCACAAGGTTAATTTCAACGGCGAGACTTGGTTCCCATCCTTGGTTAAAGGACTTAACTTCAGGGCTACAGAACCAATTCAAAAGACCGAGTTTGCAACCCAACTTGTTAGAGACAAAAAGCGATGGTTCGCTTGTATCCCAATAATAGAGGAGGCAAAAACGAAGGAACTAGACAAGGTAATTGCACTTGACCCTGGTGTTAGAACCTTTTTAACTGGCTACGACGGCGACTCATTTCAAGAGTTTGGCAAGGCAGACATTGGACGCATTCAAAGATTGTGTTCTCACCTTGACAAACTAATGGGACGTGGGTCAAAAGCTAGTAGAAAGCAGAAGCGCCGAATGCTAGAAGCGGCAAGCAGGCTGAGAATCAGGATTCGCGACTTGGTTGACGAGTGTCACAAGCAGGTAGTTAATTACCTAACAAGTCAATATAAAGTCATCTTGCTGCCTACATTTGAAACATCACAAATGGTTGTTAAGTCAAAGCGCAAGTTACGCACCAAGACTGCTAGACAGATGCTTACTTGGGGGCATTATCGTTTTGAATGCCACCTCAAGCAATCAGCTAAAAAACGAGGTGTTGTGGTTATTGATGTTAACGAATCCTACACTAGCAAAACTTGCACCAAATGCGGACACAAGCATTCAAAACTTGGTGGTTCAAAAACATTTAAATGCCCCAACTGCGGTCACGAACATGACCGAGATTGGGGTGGCGCTCGAAACATTATGATTCGAGCTTTGAGGGACGGCTCCTTTACTCTCTCTATCAATAGTGAGAGTATTGCTATCGCGTATGCCCTGTTTGTTCAGGGTTGTGCAGCGTAACACCGTCAGGATATACCGATCTTACCAAGGCTCTCGTTGACCAATTTTTCGCGTCAGAAACGACTGAGATCCGCTACGAAAGCGTTCTCGATCTCAAAGACATATTCACCCTCGATCGATACCGGATTAACGACCTTCTTCGTTAAGGAAAAAAATTATGGCTTGGACTTTTTCTCAAAAGACGACGTTCACGGGTTTTAGTGCCGCCGAAGAGGCAGTTTCATTATGCCACTCAATTTAAGAATTCGATCGTACAAAACTATCGCCATAATATTTATTGCATCGTTACTAATCAACGTACTCGCGATCGAAAGCACGTACTCTCAGCAGAGCTGCCCAAAAGTGCAAACTTCAATTCAGGTTATCGACGAAACGGGCCGGAGGCAGATTTCTGGCACCTCCGTTGACACTTTGCAGGAGTCACATTTCAAGAACTATGTGACGAACTTAGATTACAAAGGAGATAATGTTAAGTTCGTAAATCAGATTTACAAGGAGCTTGGTCACCCCGAACAGGTTTCTTACATTGTATACGACCTGAAAGGAACCCTCAATAAACTCAATTATCAGTATACGAATGGTGCAGCGATAGATGCTGCCAGAAGTGGTGACATAAACATGAGTTCGGCCGCACTCGGTACGTCGAACGACCTGCTGATCGGAGGGTCATCCCCCAACATTCTTCAGTCTAGTGACGGCAATGACTTTTTGTTCGGCGGTGGCAAGGATGATGTGTTGAACGGAGGCGCTGGTACAGACACTGGAGTTTATTTTGGGACGCAACTTGACTACGACATCAAGAAAAATTCAGACGGTTCTTGGTCAGTTCACAATGCGCGCGGTGCAAAGGACGCTGGTTCAGATACGCTGAAAAACGTCGAATTCGTGCAGTTTGACGGTGGCAAGACATACGAACTAAAACAGGGTGGTCTTACCTTCCAAACCGATTTCGCTCTTGCGATCGACACTACAGGCAGCATGGGTTCATCGATAGGAAGAGTGAAAGCGCAGGCATCCTCACTTATTGATGCAGTATTCGCTGGCGGCGAAAAGGATGGTCGCATTGGGATAGTCGGGTATAAGGACACTACGAATGGGGAACCCTCGCAGGTTATTCTCCCATTTACAGATCAAGATGACTTTGCCGCCAGAAAAGCCGCCGCACTTGCAGCAATAAATAGCATCACTGTAGGCGGTGGCGGCGACCTGCCGGAGACAGCCTTTGATGGGCTTCGTGTTGCACTAGACGGGTCTATGGGGCAATGGAGGTTTGGCGCAGGTGTGCTTCGGATCGCTCTATTTACAGACGCAGCAGCGAAAGACGGCGCCCTAGCCGACCAAGTGAACGCCCTTGCTAGTAGTATTGGAGCCACGATAGGAGCGCGTTCCTCAGTGGCGGGATCGGGCGGCTCAGTCGATACCTTTAACCTGACATTGGGAGGTGACGGTTCGAGCGGTACACAACAACTACTTAACCCAAGTGATCCCAACGCTAATCCCCCTTTCCCATTTGTGCCATCCAACGACCCCATCACTCCTGACCCGACGACTGCACAAGTGCAAATATTTACCATATTCACTGGCCCTAATGGCACTGATACGTCTGCCCTTGAGGGCATAGCAAACACCACCGGAGGCGACTTCCTTAAGGCCTCGACGGATCAGGACTTGGTGAACATCTTGCTCAACATCATCAATTTACCGCCCGGGTCTGTGAATACTCCTCCCACAGCGGTAAATGATAAGGTCACAACGAACCAAAACATCCCTGTTAGCATAAATGTTTTAGCTAACGACAGTGACCCTAATCGAGATGTCATAACCATCAAGGCATTTGACAGCGTTTCTACGAAGGGAGGTAGCATTGTTCTTGATAATCGCGGTACGCCTGATAACTTTACTGACGATCGATTAGTTTACACTTCTTTAACGACCTTTAGCGGCAGTGACAGTTTCACTTATACGATTAGCGATGGAACTGCTACAGCTACGGCTTCAGTTTTTGTTGAAGTCGGCGTTGACCTGGACGGCAGTAATGGGACAGATGGACTAACAGGGACACCAGGAGACGATCGCCTTAATGCAGGTAATGGGAAAAGAACGCTTATTAACAGGAATGCAGTGTTTTTAGGAGATGGTAACGACTCTATCAGTGCCGATGTAGACTCTCCCAACCGTGCGATTGAGAACTTCAACTTTATTGGAACTGGTGATGGTAACGACACAATCACTAGCACTGGCATCCTTTACAACGAGGGTATCATTAATACTGGCAGTGGTGATGACTATATCTTTGTTGATGGTTGCACTTGTACCGGATAGGGCATTTATAACAACGGCGGTAACATTAATACTGGTGATGGTAACGACTCCATTATTGCTAATCAAGGCTTTGAGTCAGGCTTGAATAGCAGTGGAAGTGTGTTTTTAGGAGAGGGTACAGACTATATCAAGGGTTTTGGGAGTGGTGATTTTTATGGCGGAAGCGGTAATGACACACTAGAATTAACGCCAGGAAGTTATACCGTTGGGATATCGGACACGTCGAGGACTTTCACCAAAGGTGACAAACTTTTGATAACTTCCGAGTTTGAAAAACTCATAGCTGGTGGCACAACGTATGACTTCACCAGTTTGACTGCTGGTCAGACAATTATTATCGTCTAGCAGTCTATTTGGAAGTAGGGGACAGCTAGCATATAGCAATCCTAAATGATTCACAAATATTTTTACCCCACCCCAACCCTCCCCTTACTAAGGGGAGGGAGTAAGAAATTCACAAGTGATTTAGGATTGCTATAGTGGTATTTCCCAGCCGAGGATCGGGACACAAACAAATATGTCTCGATCCAGATTTTAAACCAAGTTTAATATGCGATTGCTGCACTCACTTTTAGATTTCACGGACTGTTTTATGGACTCCGATGGGGGGTCGATCGACCTTTCCGGCAATTATTGGTACGAAGGGCTTTGTCCTCAAAGCGGCGAGTTGCTGAGATTGCCGCGTACTCGAATGTCCGAGGATCTCGCCCGGGGCTTGATGCAGTATCTGGCGGCTGACGATTCTTACGATCGCGAGGGCAAGATGTACGGCATATTGCTCGTGGAGATGCCTTGGGGGGAACAGCGGATTCTCAAAGCATTTTCGGGGCTGCTGAACGGTTGCAGCGTTGTTGACGGCTGGGTGCCACCGATTCCGGGGCGCGATCGAGTTGCTTTGGACGAAGCCCGCACGTTAACTCAATTGGAGGCGATGAAACAGGAACTTATTGCACTCCATCAACTCCCGCAGCGACAAGAGTATGAAACTTTATCTGGCGAGTTTGAATTGCAATTGCAAATTTTGAGCGATCGCCACCGCAATTGCAAACAGCAGCGAGACGAAAAGCGCCAGTTGCTGTGTCAATCTCTCGCACCAGAAATACTAGAAGTTAGCCTAGAACAATTGAATCAAGCTAGCCGTTTGGAAGGGATTGAACGCAAGCAATTAAAACGGCAGCGGGATGAAACATTGCAGCCACTAAAAGTATTAATTGCAGCGGCGGATGGGCGGATGCGAGAGCTGAAACAACGGCGAAAAGAACTTTCTCGCGAACTTCAGACGCAAATGCACGCGGCTTATACCTTGGTGAATTTTTTGGGGAAATCGCGATCGATCCAGCAATTGATGCCAGCTAATTCTATTCCCACTGGCACCGGCGACTGCTGCGCGCCAAAATTGCTGCACTGCGCGGCAGTACACAATCTGAAACCGCTGGCGATGGCTGAGTTTTGGTGGGGGCCGCCATCGGGTGACAAAGTTCGGGGAGAGTTTTATGGTGCTTGTAGCGATCGGTGTCAGCCGTTGATGGGTTTTTTGCTGTCAGGATTGCCGCAAAATCCAATTGTTCCCGAGCCGAAAGCTTACCCGGCTTTTTCAGATTCAGCTAATAGCAAAAGTCTGTCAAAAACCCCATTGAAAAAAAGTGTAAATCAGTCTTTTAATGGTGACATCGAAGCTCGCCCCACAACTTATCAAAAAAATCGTGGTGGAACGGGCATCTTGCCCGTTACCAATCCCCATCAAATGCTGCCAATTGTTTATGAAGACAAATGGTTAATTGCAGTCAATAAACCCTCAGGGTTGCTGTCAGTTCCCGGTCGTTATCTGGAAAATCAAGATAGCGTTTTGAGTCGCTTGCAAAACTTGTTACCGGACGGGTTAGAACTGACAGCGGTTCATCGCTTAGATTTAGCAACATCTGGGATTTTGTTGCTGGCGCGGGACAAAGAAACCAGCAGTCAACTAAGGCTGCAATTTGAGAAACGGCGGGTCGAAAAAGTTTATGAAGCAGTGCTTTCGGGGACTGTCAACATAGAGGCGGGGACGATCGAACTCCCGGTAAAAGAAGACCCGAAAAATTCCCTGGTTCAGCAAGTTAATTTGGAGTGCGGAAAGCCCAGCGTTACTCGGTTTCAGGTAATGGCGAAGGAGGGAAATCATAGTCGCGTGGAGTTTTGGCCGCTGACGGGGCGCACGCATCAATTGAGGGTTCACGCAGCGGATGTTCGAGGGTTGGGAGTGCCGATTTTGGGCGATCGACTTTACGGATGTCGCGCCTCTGCGAACCGACTGCACTTGCACGCGCGGGAACTCTCCTTTGAGCATCCGCAGTTGGGTTCAAAGCTCAGCTTACAGGTGGCGACGCCATTTTGATCGCGCGGGCGATCGCAAGTGTGATAGTGCGATCGCCTGAAAGTAAAATAACAAGCATAGAAATCTCAACTCGCCTCTGTTTAGGAAACCTGAAAATGCTACAGACTTCCACCAAAATCCTGACCCTAGAAGAGTTTCTGAAGCGGCCGGAAACGGAACCCCCCAGCGAATACATTAATGGACGCATCATCCAAAAACCAATGCCACAAGGAGAACACAGTGCAATTCAGACAGAATTCCCACCTGCAATTAACTCGGTGCTAAGATCCCAGAAGATTGCCCGAGCTTTCTGTGAACTCCGCTGCACTTTTGGCGGGCGATCGATTATACCCGATGTTTCGGTATTCTTGTGGAACAGGATTCCTCGCCAGGAAAATGGTGCCGTGGCTAATGTTTTCTCAATTGCTCCAGATTGGGCGATCGAAATTCTTTCGCCCGACCAAAGCCAAACAAAGGTAACTAAAAATATTCTACATTGCTTGGCGCACGGAACGCAAATGGGCTGGCTGATTGACCCATCTGAGCAATGTGTATTTGTTTGTTACCAGTGCCAGAATTTGCCAGAGAATTCAATCTGACAGTTGCAGGTTTATTTAGTTGGCTGCTTGAGTAATAGCAATTTTCAAAACTTTGGCAAAAGTAGTCGTAGGGTGTGTCGCTCTCAAAAATCATGCAGCATAAAATTGACTTTTCGAGTAGCGACGCACCTCCGATATTCAAGAGTCAACTAAACAAACCCAACAATAGAATTGTTGGGCTAAGTCTTGCGGAGGGTTGTTTCGTCCACCCAATAGACCTCTTGCCTCAGTCCTTTTAATCAAATTTTGGGACGATGCTCAAAGCCATCCCACAAGAAAAAAGATTTTTGTGGGATGGCTTTGAGCATCGTCCCAGCTATTTTTGCAAGAGGTCTAATGTGTAAGGTGCGTCGCTATTTGACAAGTAGATGAAATGCTGCATGATTTTCTTTCTTCGACGCACCCGCTCGATTACTTAGTTTAGCCGATCGCCCGGGGCGGGGCGATACCGAGTATCGCAACCGCTTTTGTGGGTTAGGAAGCAATGCCAGTAATGATATGCAAGACTTCTATGGAGAGTTGTCCGGCTTTTGAGGTGAATCTACCAGCTCCTTGCCCGCTCTTAGAAAAGTGCTTTAATGAAGAGGAGTAGAAATCATTTTTAGCCGGAGTTCTCCGCACGATTCATGATAGATGAAGTTGTTGATTTCACCCAAACTGTCGATTTAACCAACTGCGATCGCGAACCAATTCAAATTCCCGGGCTGATTCAGCCCCACGGGGTGCTGTTGGTTTTGCAGGAACCTGACTTGAAGATTGTCCAGGTCAGCAATAACACGTTGGCGCTGCTAGGTCAACAGCCCCAAGAGCTGTTGGGCAAACCGCTATTAAACTTACTCGCTCCTAAGCAGATTAATGCAATTCGGCAATGTTTAAGCGAAGAGTTTGAGTATGTGAATCCCTTAGATATTTCTGTGAGATCTAAAACAAAATTGCTTCATTTTGATGGCATTGTTCATCGCTGTAACAGTCTAATTATTTTGGAATTAGAACAAAAAAAAACGAGAAAAAAAACGAATTTTTTGGAGTTGGCTCAGGGAGTCAAAGGAACGATTACTAAAATTCAAAAGGCTCCAACCTTGCTGGAGATGTGCGGGGTTGTGGTTAAAGAAGTGCGAAAAATCACGGGATTCGATCGCGTTATGGTATATCAATTGGATGCCGCAGGAGCCGGACGGGTGATTGCAGAAGATCGGGTAGAGACGCTGACGCCTTATCTGGGCTTGCACTATCCGCCCAGCGACATTCCCCAGCAAGCGAGACAGCTTTATATCCTCAACTGGCTGCGGTTAATTCCCGACTCCTCCTATGAGCCTGTCGCACTGGTGCCAGCGCACAATCCGCTAGAGTCGCGCCCGACGGATTTGAGTTTATCGGTGCTGCGGAGCGTATCTCCCGTACACTTGGAATACCTCAACAATATGGGTGTATCAGCCTCCATGTCTATTTCGCTCATCCAAGACCAAAAACTATGGGGGCTGATTGCCTGCCATCATTCGACGCCGAACTATGTGCCCTATAGCGTGCGAACCATGTGCGAGTTTGTGGGACAGGTAATGTCGATCGAACTGGCAAGCAAGGAAGATCGTGAAGACTTAGACTACAAAATGACATTGAAGTCGCTGCAAAGCAAGTTTGTAGAATCGCTATCTCAGTCAAAAAGCTTCTGGGATGGATTAGTTCAACTCAACTCGAACCTGCTCGAACTCGTGGGTGCGACGGGAGTGGCGGTTTGCGCGGGAGAACAAGTTATTTGTATTGGTGAAACGCCGCCAGAAGCTGAAATTCCTGCCCTGCGGAAATGGATTAAAACCCAAATTCAACACAACCTGTTTCAAACCCGATCGCTGTCTGAAATTTATCCAACCGCAGAGTCATTTAAGGCCGTTGCGAGCGGACTGTTAGCATTAGAAATTTCCCAAGTCAACCAAAATTACATTTTCTGGTTTCGTCCAGAAGTGATTCAAACAGTCAACTGGGGCGGCAACCCCAACAAACCTGTCGAAGTCACCACCGATGGCGAGATGCGGTTGTCTCCTCGCAAATCCTTTGAACTCTGGCAAGAAACGGTGCAGGGCACCTCGTTACCCTGGAAGTCCTGCGAGATTGAAACCGTCACCGAACTCCGCAGCCTGATCGTCGGGATTATCCTCAGTCAGGCAGATGAAATGGCCAAGATCAATCTAGAATTGCAACGCAGTAACACTGAACTAGATGCCTTCGCCTATGTCGCCTCCCACGATCTCAAAGAACCGCTGCGCGGCATTCATAACTATTCCAATTTCTTGATTGAAGATTACGGGGATGTGTTGCATTCTGACGGTATCGCTAAATTGCAAACGCTGGTGCGCCTTACGCAGCGGATGGAGGATCTGATTAATTCGCTGCTACACTATTCCCGGCTCGGACGCACCGAACTTTCGCGCCAACCGACAAATCTCAACGATGTAGTGCGACAGTCGATCGACATTTTAAAGATCGGCGGGCCGCAACAGGCGATCGAGTTTCGCACTCAAACTTTGCCGACAGTTGCCTGCGATCGCACTCAAGTCAGCGAGTTATTCCTCAACCTAATTAGTAACGCGATTAAATATAATGATAAAACCGAGAAATGGGTGGAAATTGGTGCGATCGAATCAGAAGCGGCGAGCAGTAAAGACCCAGGTTTATATACCTTTTATGTGCGAGATAACGGCATTGGCATCCCCCAAAAGCATTGGGAGCGGGTTTTTCAGATATTCAAGCGGCTCCACGCACAAGACGAATATGGTGGCGGTACAGGGGCAGGTTTGACGATCGTCCAAAAAATTGTCGATCGACACGGGGGAAAAATTTGGGTAGAATCCACCCTCGGTGAGGGCAGCACGTTTTACTTCACCTTATCGGGGCGGTGAAAGTATGACCAGATATTCAGTGATATCTGCTGTGCAACTCCCTCCGTTGCCGATCGTGGAAGACAGCAACGAAGACTTTGAAGCCCTCCAACGCTACCTAAATCAATATTCCTCGGATCTCCCCGTCTATCGCTGCATTAATGGCGATCGGGCCTTGGCGTTTCTCTACCGCAGCGAACCCTATACCGATGCTAAAACTGCTCCGCGCCCGGGACTGATTCTGCTAGACCTCAACTTACCGGGAACGGATGGGCGAGAGGTACTATATAAAATTAAACAGGATGACAAGTTGAAAAAGATTCCGGTGGTTGTTTTCACCACCTCCAACAATCCCAAAGATATCGAAGCCTGCTACGAACAAGGGGTGAATAGTTATATCATCAAACCTATGGATTTTAAGCTGTTGAAGCGAAGTATTCAAACGTTGCTGAGCTACTGGTTTGAAATCACGATGCTGCCTTTTCAGTCTCCCGAGGAAGACCAGTTATGAGTCAAATTGAGCGCACTGTTTTGATTGTGGAGGATAACCCCGAAGACACTGAAATGTATCGGCGATATTTGCTGCGCGATCGCGACTATCACTATACGATCGTGGCTGCAAAGTCTGGACAGCAAGGGCTGGTGCTGTGGCAGCAGCACCAGCCGGATGTGGTGTTGCTCGACTACCGACTCCCAGATTTGGATGGACTAGAATTTCTGGCCGCCCTGCAAGCCCAAGCACCGCAACCAAATTTACCCGTGATTGTGGTGACGGGGCAGGGGAATGAGACGATCGCAGTCCAGGCAATCAAAGCCGGCGCCCAAGACTATATAGTGAAAGGACAAATCACCCTAGAGAGTTTGCAGTTGGCGGTGCACAGGACGCTCGAAGCCGTGGAGTTGCGCCAGCAACTGCAACAGCGGATCGATCGAGAGCAGGCGATAGCGCGGATAGCACAGAAAGTGCATGGAACGCTCAACCTAGATGAAATTCTGCACATCACTGTCGAAGAGGTGCGGCAGTTCCTGCATACCGATCGCGCGATCGTGTTTCGGTTAGAAGCAGACGGCAAAGGAACTGTGATGGCAGAATCTGTTGGGGATCGATGGATATCAATTTTGTCGGCTCAGATCTACGATCCTTGTTTTGTTGAGAGCTATGTCGATCGCTACCGTCTGGGAATGGTGAGTACAAAAGCAGATATTCACGACGGCAGCATTTCCCCCTGCCACGTGGGACTCCTGACTCAGTACCAAGTTAAGGCGAATCTAGTGGTTCCCATTTTGCACGAAGATCAGTTTTGGGGAGTGCTGATTGCTCATCACTGCGCCTCCCCCCGCGAGTGGCAACCGTTGGAGATTGACTTGCTCCAGCAACTGTCAACTCAGGTGAGCATTGCGATCAGACAGGGGGAGCTTTACGAGCAAGCACAACGCGAAATCGCCGAACGCAAACGCACTGAGGAAGCGTTGCGGGGCAGCGAAGAAAGACTGCGGTTGGGACTGGCAGCCGCGCGCATGGGAACCTGGGACTGGAATATTCAGGAAAACCAGATTACCTGGTCTTCTAACATGGAAGAGCTGTTTGGGTTGGCGCCTGGAGAGTTTGATGGCTCCTACTACCAGTTTGTCGAAAGGCTGCATCCAGAAGACCGCGATCGCGTGCTAGGAGCGATCGATGCTGCTCTGGCTACGGGAGCCAACTATAACATTGAATTTCGGGTGATCTATCCCAACGGCAGAATCAGGTGGGCGCTGAGCCTGGGGAAAGTGTTTTATAATGCGATCGGGCAAGGGATTCGGATGTCGGGCGTGGATTTGGATATCACCGATCGCAAGCACACCGAGGAAGCGCTGCGTCACAGTGAAGAGTTTAGAAAACGGGTGTTAGATAGCAGCAGCGACTGCATCAAAGTGCTGGATCTGGATGCACGGCTTTTATACATGAATTCAGGAGGAATGTGCCTGTTGGAGATCGACGATCTCACCCCCTACTTGAACGCCCAATGGCTCTGTTTTTGGGAAGACGAAGCTCGGCAAGAGGCAGAAGCTGCGCTCGCGGCGGCGCAGGCAGGAGAAATCGGTAGATTCCAGGGCTTTTGTGCCACCGCCAAAGGCACGCCAAAATGGTGGGATGTGGTGGTAGCACCGATGCGGGATGGTGCAGGCAAAGTCATACAACTCTTATCGACTTCGCGGGATATTACCGATCGCAAACAAGCTGAAATCGAGCGCGATCGCATTCTGCAATTAAAACAAGCTGCCCTGGCGGAATCGGAAAGAGTTAACCGCATCAAAGACGAGTTTCTGGCGGTGCTTTCTCACGAGTTGCGATCGCCCCTCAACCCGATCTTAGGCTGGACGAAGTTGCTGCAAACTGGAAAACTGGATAAAAGCAAAAGTGTAGCAGCGTTAGCGACGATCGAACGGAATGCCCTAGCACAGACTCAATTAATTGACGACTTGCTGGATATGGCTCGCGTGCTGCGGGGCAAACTTACCCTGAATGTGACTGCTGTCAATTTGTTATCTACGATTGAATCTGCCATCGAAACAGTGCAGACTGCCGCCACGGCCAAGTCAATTGAGATTCATCCGGTGCTATCCAATATCGGGCAAGTGTCTGGGGATGCCGTTCGCCTCCAACAAATAGTCTGGAATTTGCTTTCCAACGCTGTCAAGTTCACTCCCAAGGGTGGACGAATAGACGTTCGGCTAGAAGAAGCAGACAACCAAGCGCTGATTGTGGTAACAGATACGGGCAAAGGCATCAATCCAGAATTCTTGCCGCACATCTTTGAGTCTTTCCGTCAAGAAGATGCTTCTGTTACCCGCAAACACGGAGGGCTGGGATTGGGACTGGCGATCGTTTATCAACTGGTAGAAGCCCACGGCGGAACAATCAAAGCTGACAGTTTTGGGTTCGGAAATGGAGCGACTTTTACCGTCAGCCTGCCGATGCTGAACGTCAAAAAAGAGAAAAATCGATCGGACAATTTGCTAGAGGAAGAAGTCGATCTTACAGGCATCCGAGTGTTGGCAATTGACGACGAGCCTGACAGCCTGGAACTAATCTCAGTCTTAATTGCTCAGGCGGGAGCAGAGGTGATGACAGTTGCATCTGCGACTGAATTTTTGGTAGCGCTAGAGTCGTTTGGGCCCGATGTTTTGGTGAGCGATATTGGAATGCCAGAAGTCGATGGCTACAGTTTGCTCAAATATGTGCGTTGTCTGCCACCTGAGCGCGGGGGACTTGTCCCGGCGATCGCTGTGACGGCCTATGCTGGAGAAATAAACCAGCAACAAGCTCTGGACGCAGGCTTTGGGAGGCATATTTCCAAGCCTGTCAATCCAAATCTATTGGTTGGGGCGATCGCGGATTTAGTGACAAATAGCTATGGAAACATTACCGAGAGGTGGAGCATATCTTGATAAATTATTTCTTAAACATAGCCCATACCTGATATTTTTAACCAGACAATTTCCGACTACCTTTACCTTTCAATGCGTTCAAGTTCTTCCCTCATATATATCATGTTCGCAGTGCGGGCTTAAGTCCGCAAAAACGGTTTGTAGTGCGGACTTAAGTCCGCAAAAACGGTTTGTAGTGCGGACTTAAGTCCGCAAAAACGGTTTGTAGTGCGGACTT
>NZ_JAEQCI010000044.1:70110-120767 GCF_020738565.1 Microcoleus sp. PH2017_12_PCY_D_A
AAAACGGTTTGTAGTGCGGACTTAAGTCCGCAAAAACGGTTTGTAGTGCGGACTTAAGTCCGCAAAAACGGTTTGTAGTGCGGACTTAAGTCCGCAAAATGCACTCCGGCTGCGACTGAAGTCGGCACTACGAAATTTTTTCCCGACTGAAGTCGGCACTACGAAATTTTTTCCCGACTGAAGTCGGCACTACGAACTCATCTCTCGAATTTCGGAAAATGTGCCAAGTATCGGCAATCTAGAAAGTTGAGATCCAGAACATTTGGGCCTATCCTATTAACCTGAAGGGATCTCAAAAAATCCGAGCCACTAGCTCAGCTTTTGAGATGCCCCAAAATAATCAATAGCCAAGCATTTTTAAGAAAATGGCACAAAATCACAAGTCAACGGTTATCATCACCGGCGCATCCTCCGGCGTCGGCTTGTACGGCGCCAAAGCCCTTGCAGACAAAGGATGGCAGGTAGTCATGGCCTGTCGCGACGTGCGTAAGGCCGGAGACGCCGCCCAAGAGTTGGGCATACCTCAAGGCAGTTTCACAATTATGCACATTGACTTGGGCGATTTGGAAAGCGTGCGCCGCTTTGCTCGGGAATTCAAATCAAGCGGCAGGCCTCTAGACGCTTTGGTGTGCAACGCAGCTATCTATATGCCTTTGATTAAGGAACCGCTGCGGAGCCCTGAAGGTTACGAGTTGACGATGACTACCAATCACCTCGGTCATTTTCTGCTGTGCAATCTAATGATGGAGTGCATGAAACCTTCGTATTATCAAGATGCGAGAATCGTGATTTTGGGAACAGTGACTCACAATCCAGACGAGTTGGGCGGGAAGATTCCGCCGCGCCCGGATTTGGGCAAATTTGAGGGTTTTGAAGCGGGTTTCAAAGACCCGGTTTCGATGGTTGACGGCAAGCAGTTTGAACCTGTCAAGGCTTACAAAGATAGCAAAGTTTGCAACGTGCTGACGATGCGGGAATTGCACCGCCGCTTTCACGAATCGACGGGGATTAATTTCACTTCGCTGTATCCGGGATGCGTGGCGGATACGCCGCTTTTCCGCAATCACTATCCTTTATTTCAGAAACTGTTCCCGCTATTTCAGAAGAATATCACCGGCGGTTACGTATCGCAGGAGTTGGCGGGGGAAAGGCTGGCGATGGTGGTTGCGGATCCAGAATACAAGCAATCTGGCGCTTATTGGAGTTGGGGAAACCGCCAGAAAAAAGATGGTAAGTCTTTTGTGCAGAAGGTTTCGCCCCAGGCGCGCGATGATGAGAAAGGTGAGCGGATGTGGGAGTTGAGCGCTAAGTTGGTGGGTTTGGCTGACGGAGCTGCAATGGGTGCTGCGAGTGCAGGGCGTTCTGCATAATTCAAAATCAGGTTCGTAGTGAGGACTTCAGTCCTTCTTCTTGCGGACTAAAGTCCTCACTACAAACCTGTAGTTTGTGGGATGGGCGTCCCGCCCGTCTTTAAAGGACGGGCGGGACGCCCATCCCACAATAATTAAAATTCTAAGTTATTTAATTCGCGCTCCTAAGTTATTTAATTCTCATTCCTTACCAGGAAAAATTGGTTTAAATCCCCAAGCCTTGTAGGGAGAAATTAAAAAAAGACGATTGATTGCTCGACTCCTCTTCCTTTCCGGTAGAGGTCTCCCTCCTTTCGTCAAGTCAACTGTCAACCTGTATGCTGTCAACTGTCAACTGTCAACTGTCAACTGTCAACTGTCAAAGATATTTTTGCGGATCTGCATCCGGTTGCTGCGTAAGTTTTGGCGGATGAACCAAAAGGTCGATCGACTTTTTGGTTTTTAGCCGTTGGGAAATTCTTGGCAGCGCCCGGTGTTGCCTTTTTTTCGGTTAAGATTAATTGTTAGTTTAGGGTGCGCGGGTTCCTTAAAATATTTTCCCCCAATCCAGCGAGATAATAATTATATCCTATGAACTGTCGATCGCAAAAAATATTTTTAATTGCTGGAATCTTTGGCTTAGTTTGGTTGGGAAAACCGGCGAAAACATCCGCGAGCAACGTTGAAATTTTGACTTCAAATGTTGAGAATTTGGCAACAGTCAATAGCGGAGCCGATCGCGCTTTGCGAACCAACGACACGAATCTCGAGACCCCCGAAGACTTGCCCGCCACTGAGTCAGATCGATCGACTTTGGCACCTATTCTACCTGCGGAAACTCCCGAATTGCAGCCAGAAGTTGCCAATAGGGTCGATCGGACATTTGACACAAAAACTCAAGCAACCGAGCTTTCTAACCCGGGTAAAAAGCTAGAAGAAAATACCGGCACAAATCGAGATTCGCAACTGAGCCAACTGCCCAACCCAATTCAACCCAGAGAGCCAGAATTACCTGCACCAACACTCCCGCAACCTCCTCCGCCGTCTCCCCTCCAACCAACTCCCCCAACACCCGTTCCCGGCGATGCCAGACCGGGGATTCCGGGTACAATTAGGGTCTCGCGCTTTGAATTTGAGGGAAACACAGCTTTTAGCGATCGCGAACTCGCAGAAGTTACGCAACAGTTTGCGGGGCGCCCCATCACCTTTGCCGAACTGATCGCAGCAGAAGCGGCAGTGACTCAAAAATACGTAGCAGCAGGATACATCAATTCCGGCGCTGTAATCCCCGCCAACCAAACCTTTCCCAGAGAAGGAGGCGTCGTGAAAATTCGGATTGTCGAAGGCGGATTAGATGAAATTCAGATTAGTGGAAACAGGCGTTTAAATGCAAGTTACGTGCGATCGCGCCTAGAACGTGTCACCAGGCGGCCGCTGAATCGCGATCGCCTGCTAGAAGCCTTGCAAATGCTGCAACTCGACCCCTTAATTGCCAATATTTCCGCCGAATTGCAAGCCGGAAGCCGCCCGGAAAACAGCCGTTTGGAAGTGCGGATCAAAGAAGCAGACAGCCTCAGCGGCGAAGTTTTTCTAGACAACAACCGATCGCCCAGCGTCGGCAGTTTTCGGCGCGGCGTGCGGATAAATCAAGCAGATTTGCTCGGTTTGGGCGACGGATTAGAGCTATCCTACGCTAACACCGACGGCAGCAACGAATTCAACGGCAGCTACACAGTCCCCGTCAACGCGCGCAACGGCACGATTCGGTTTGCTGCGAGTGCTGCGAACACTAATGTCATCGAGGAACCGTTTGATCCTGCCGAAATCGAGGGGAAATCGCGGACTTACGAGTTAACTTACCGCCAGCCGATCGTCGAAAAGCCCGATCGCACTTTAGCTGCGGGAGTAACTATTTCGCGGCAAGAAAGCGACACATTCCTTTTGGGAGAAAGATTTGCGCTGTCAGCGGGAGCAAACGATCGCGGTGAAACGCGGGTTTCGGCGGTGCGGTTTTTTCAGGAATACGTGCAGCGAAATACCCGACAAGTGATCGCAGCGCGATCGCAATTTTCCCTCGGTACCAATTTTTTGGGCGCTACTGCGAACGATAGCGGCCCTGACAGCCGCTTCCTCGCGTGGCGCGGACAAGCGCAGTACGTGCGGCTGCTAGGGCCGGAAACCTTGCTGATAGTGCGTTCCGACATTCAATTCGCCGATCGCCCGCTGCTTTCCCTCGAACAAATCGGGATCGGCGGCGTGCAAAGCGTGCGCGGATACCGGCAAGATTTGCTGTTAACTGATAGCGGTGCGATCGCCAGTGCTGAAGTGCGAATCCCGGTGTGGCGCGTGCCGAAAGTCAATGGATTGTTGCAAGTCGCTCCGTTTGTGGATTTTGGGGTAGGCTGGAACAATTCAGGAGAAAAAGCGAATGCTGATTCTGACAAACTGCTGGGTGCGGGTGTGGGCGTAATTTGGCAAATGGGCGATCGGTTGAATGTGCGTCTCGACTACGGTATTCCTTTGATAAATGCTCGAGGAGGCGATCGAACTTTCCAAGAAAAAGGCCTTTACTTCCGGATTAATTACTTTGCTTTCTAACCATAAAATAAGTTCGTAGTGAGGACTTCAGTCCTCTCCAAATGCGGACTAAAGTCCTCACTACGAACCATGTCTCAAATATCACCTAGTTAATACAAGAGGGCTTGTCTTATGGTTCAGACAAAAACTAAACTAACATTTGCAGACTTTCTGCAAAACTACCCAGACGGATCGGGCATCTACGAACTTGTAAATGGAGAGATTGTCAAAGTCGAATCAACTAGAGCCGATAAAAATGTGTCACGATATCTAGTGCAGTCTTTTTACAGAGAAAGCGATCGTTTGGGACTTGACTATATTGTTGACAAAGATATAGTTATCAGAACCGTAAAAGCTTCAGGACAAGAGCAAGGCAGGAATCCCGATGTAGGCGTAGTTAAGGCGTCAGTATGGAACAGCAATGCACTCGGTTGCGGAGCTCTAATCGAACCTATCCAATTAGCAGTAGAAGTTACCTCAACCAACTGGGAAGACGACTATGTGGACAAGCTAGATGAGTATCAACGGCTCGGCATTGCTGAGTATTGGATTGTGGACTATTTGGCGATCGCTTCTCGGGCGTATCTCGGCAATCCCAAAGTTCCTACAGTTTTTGTTTACTCTTTGGAAAATGACCGCTATGCAGTTCAAAGTTTTAGAAATAATGAACGGATTATCTCTAAAACTTTTCCAGAATTGGAAATTACTGTAGAGCAAATTGTACTCAGCAGCCAAGTTCAAACACTTTAGATGAATTAGATGAGCTGATACCGATAATCTTTATCCTCTCGATTACAATAAAAAAAACAGTTTGTAGTGCGGACTTAAGTCCGCAAAAAGCTGCGGACTTAAGTCCGCTTTTGCAGACGAATCTTATTGGGGTTAATCGAGCGTCGCGCACAAAATCGCTCGCTGTTTGACTGCTTGTGTATTTTCCCACTCAGCTACTTAGGAGTTTTTTTATGCCTCGCTTCCATTCCTCCCTACTGTTTGCCTTTTTGTGGCTTTATCCCGTTAGCGCGATCGCCCAAATCATCCCCGACAGCACTTTAGGCGCCGAAAGTTCGCGCCTTGTACCCGATACAATCAACAACTTACCATCAGATCGAATCACTGGCGGCGCCACTCGCGGCTCAAATCTATTTCACAGTTTCCGAGAATTTAACATCAGTGAAGGCAGAGGAGCATATTTTGTCAACCCTAACGGGATTGCTAATATTTTCACCCGCGTCACGGGCGGACAACCCTCAAATATTTTAGGAACCTTGGGCGTGCAAGGCAATGCCAATTTATTTTTAATCAATCCCAGAGGACTTATTTTTGGTCAGAATGCGCGGTTAGATTTACGCGGTTCATTTATTGGTTCCAGTGCTGACAGTATTGTGTTTAATAATGGTTTTGAATTTAGTGCTGCTAATTCTAATGCAGTCCCATTGTTAGCGATTAACATTCCCGTCGGCCTCAGATTTAGAGACAATCCCGGTACAATTGTCAATCAATCCACAGCTACAGGAACAGTCAATCTCCCAGCAGCAACTCCCGTACCGATTCCGATTACAGAGCGAGTTGGTTTAGCAGTAGACAAGGGTCAAACTTTAGCACTGATTGGCGGCGACATCCAAATTCCCGGCGGCAATTTAACCGCCAGCGGCGGACAAATTTTGCTCGGTAGCACAGCCAGTCCCGGTTTAGTAGATTTGGCACTAACCCCCGGTGTTTCCCAGCCTGGTAATCTTACTTTAAATTATGGCAATATTCAAAACTTTGGAAATATTCAAATATCCAATGGAACGCTGATTAATACCAGTGGAACAGGTGGCGGTAGAGTACAAATTAAAGGTGGAAATGTCGGCCTGGGCGCGGCGCGAATATATGCGCTTACCTTCGGAAATATTGATGGTAAAGGTATCGATATAGACGCCCAAAAGTTGCGAGTGCAAAACGGCACGCAACTATCAACAAATTGTAATTAAATATCTGGTATCGGGAACTACAGACCCGTTTGACCCGCTATTTACGTTCTTTAATGCTAGTGCTGGTGCTGGTTCGGGGGGGAATATGACGATCGACACTCCTACTCTGCTGTTCAATAATGGGGTAGTTGGTAGCGGGATTACTTTTGGCGGTGGTAGGGGCGGAAATTTAATCATTCGCGCCAATACTTTTGAGATGGTGGGTTCTGGAGTCAACAACGGGACTGCAAAAGAAAGTACCGGTGCAGGAGGAAGCATGACTATTGATGTCAATCGATTAATCATGGGCGACGGTTCTCTTCTGGGGACGACAAGCTACAGCAGCGGCCCGTCGGGGAATATTAACGTTAAAGCTGCGGAATCAGTGGAATTATCTAACAGGGGCCCGAGAACAGTTGTATCCACTGGAATTAGCACGCTGAGTATCGGCTCTACCGGCCCTGCGGGAAATATTAATATTGATACGAAGCGGTTGAGTCTTTCTGGGGGTTCTGCGTTTACTTTAGGAACGGGTGTATTGATTGGCAGGCTTTTGTTTTCCCAGGAGGGAGGGCCTGCTGGAAACTTAACGGTTAAAGCTACTGAATCAGTAGAAATTTCAGGCATTTCTCCACTTTTGACCAGCGGAGTTCAGAATGCTAGCGGGCTGACTTCTGGAACTTTGAGCTCTAGTCGGGGCGGGGATATTCGGATTGATACGCCCAGCCTAACTGTGCGGGATGGGGGGATAGTTTCTACGAGTTCTTTGGGTAGGGGAGATGTGGGGAATATTACTGTGAATGCCGATCGCATTTTAGTCAGCGGCAGCGGCAATAACGGTCTGTTTGTCAGTACGATCGATGCTTCGGTTGGCAAGACATTCGGCACTAATCCTAATGCTACAGCAAATGCGGGTTCGTTGAATTTGACGGCGCGCGATCGGCTAACTGTCAGAAATGGAGCTACAGTCACGGTACAGGCTACAGGAACCGGGCGCGCCGGTAATATCAATATTGTCGCAGATGCGATCGCCCTCGACAACAAAGCCAGAATTGACGGCACAACAGTATCGGGTACAGGAGCAAATATTAACCTGCAAGCACAAAACATCCAATTGCGCCGCGGGAGTCGAATTACCACCGATGCAGGCAATTCTGACGGCGGCAATATCAACATCAACAGCGGCATTCTTCTCGCCCTCCCGCAAGAAAACAGCGATATTACTGCCAACGCCCGCACCGCAGCCGGCGGCCGCGTGAATGTGAATGTCCCGAATGTTTTTGGCTTTAGTGCAACTAGCCGCGAACAAGTCAGAAGCAGGTTAAATCTCAGTGACGCGCAATTTGCAGCCCTGCAAGTAAGTCCGACTTCTCTGCTTGAGAGTAGCGACATCGCCGCGATTTCCCAAAGTGGTGGCCCGGCTTTGCAAGGTACTGTTACTTTTAGTTCTTCTGGAGTGAATCCCGCTCAAGGTTTAGTAGAATTGCCGCAAAATGTGGTGAATCCGGCTGCATTAATTGCGGCTAATCCCTGCATCGAAGGGGCCGAAAACGAGTTTACCGTTACTGGTCGAGGGGGAGTGCCGCCCAGCCCCAATGACTCTCTGGCTAGCGCAGAAACACCGTTTCCGTGGATAGAAATAGAAGAGGAAGGAAGAAGGAAGAAGGAAGAAGGAAGAAGGGAAGAGGAAGGAAGAAGGGAAGAAGGGGAAAAAACTACTCGGGAAGTTGTTGCCGCGATCGGTTGGGTGGTGAATGAGAAAGGGGAAGTTACGCTGGTGGCTGCGGAAGCTGCGGGTCAATTTCCACAGCGCACGAGGCGTCCTGATTCTGTTTGTCAGCCTCGATAACCTAAACACAGCTTATGTTTCAAAATTTCTTGCCGAATGTCAGCTAACAAAAGGTTAATTATGCTGTTCCAATATCTCTACTTCGGGCAATTATGTAAGATTAACGAACTCAAAGACCGAGACAAATACTATACTTCAAGAGCGATTTACCTTTGCGATCGTTTCGGGTCGATTACTATAACAAAAACGGTTCGTAGTGCGGACTTTAGTCCGCAGAACAAGAGCGGACTAAAGTCCGCACTACGAACTTTGCTTGTTGCAAAAACGGTTCGTAGTGCGGACTTTAGTCCGCAGAACAAGAGCGGACTAAAGTCCGCACTACGAACCTTGCTTGTTGCGGTAAATCGACCGAACATGATATTATTTTCTATTTTTTACTTGTGTCTGTTTCCCGTTAGTGTACTGGGTCAAATCATCCCCGACAGCACTTTAGGCGCCGAAAGTTCGCGTACAGTTTCCGATACAATCAACAATTTACCCTCAGATAGGATCGCTGGCGGCGCCACTCGCGGCTCTAATCTATTTCACAGTTTTCGAGAATTTAACATCGGTGAAGGGCGAGGAGCTTATTTTGAAAATCCCAGCGCAGTTTCTAACATTTTTACCCGCGTTACTGGCGGCAATCCTTCCAAGATTTTAGGAACCTTGGGAGTGCAAGGCAATGCTAATTTATTTTTAATTAATCCCAGAGGACTTGTGTTTGGTCCCAACGCTCAGTTAGATTTGCGCGGTTCATTTGTCGCTTCAACTGCTGATAGTGTTGTATTTAATAACGGCTTTGAATTCAGCAGCACCACAGGGCAAACAGCCCCGCTGTTAACAGTTAATATTCCCGTCGGTCTCAGATTTAGAGACAATCCCGGTGCAATTGTCAATCAATCCACAGCTACAGGAACAGTCAATCTCCCAGCAGCAACTCCCGTAGCGATTCCAATTACAGAGCGAGTTGGTTTAGCCGTAGACAAGGGTCAAACTTTAGCACTAATTGGCGGCGACATCCAAATTCCCGGCGGCAATTTAACCGCCAGCGGCGGACAAATTTTGCTCGGTAGCACAGCCAGTCCCGGTTTAGTAAATTTGGCACAAACATCGAGTCCACAGCAGGGGAGTTTAAGTTTAAATTATGGCAATATTCAAAATTATGGCAATATTCAAATATCCAATGGCACGCTGATTAACACCAGTGGAACTGGTGGCGGTAGAGTAGAGATAAAAGGTGGAAATGTCGGTCTGGGCGCGGCGCGAATATATGCGCTTACCTTCGGAAATATTGATGGTAAAGGTATCGATATAGACGCCCAAAAGTTGCGAGTGCAAAACGGCACGCAATAGAAATGAGCGGGCTGGGAATTGAGGGCTTTCAACAAATTGTAATTAAATATCTGGCATCGGGACTAATTGACCCATTAAATCCGCAATTTGTCTTGCTTAATGCTACTGCTGGCGCTGGAGCAGCCGGAGACATTAAAATCGATACTGGACGCCTGCTGATGCGGGATGGGGCAGTATTTGGCGGCCTAGCTTTTGGTGCTGGAAATGGTGGAAATTTAAGCATCCGTGCGAATACTTTTGAGATGCAGGGTTCTGGGAGCAACAACGCAACAACGAAAGGGAGTACCGGTGCTGCAGGAAATATCACTGTTGATGTCCAAAGATTGATCCTGCGCGATGGTGCTATTCTCGCCAGCACTAGCTACAACGCTGCCCGATCGGGAAATATAACAATTAAAGCTGCTGAATCGGTACAATTGTCCAACACCATTTCTCGAACTGCTGTCGCAAGCGGGATCAGCACGCTTACCATCGGTTCTAGCGGAAAGGCGGGAGATATCACTATCGATACAAAACGGCTGAGTCTTTCTGGGGGCTCCGCGTTCACATTGGGCAGCGGTGTTTCAGTTGGCGGAGTTATCTTCTCTACCAATGGGGGGCCCGGAGGAAACTTAACTGTTAGGGCTAGCGAATCAGTCGAAATTGCAGGTATTTCTGAAGTTTTGAGCAATGGGAATCAAGTTGCTAGTGCTTTTTCTTCGGGAACAATTAGTTCTAGCCGGGCCGGGGATATCCGCATTGACACGCGAAACCTGATTCTGCGGGATGGGGGCTTCATTTCTTCTAATTCTTCGGGTAAAGGAAACGTGGGGGATATTACGATTAATGCCGATCGCATCGAAATAAATGGTAGTTTAGGTAATCCTCGTTTTAACAGTTCTATTGATGCTTCCGTTGGCAAGGCGACGGGTGATAATCCCAATGCTACGGCAAATGCAGGTTCGGTGAACCTGAATGTCAATAGATTGATTGTCCGCAATGAAGGCAATGTGACGGTGCAAGCTTTGGGAACCGGGCGGGCTGGTAATATTAATGTTGTCGCAAATTCGATCGCCCTTGACAACAAAGCGAGCATTGATGGCAGAAGTGCATCCGGTGTCGGAGCAAATATTAACCTGCAAGCACAAGACATCCAATTGCGTCGCGGGAGCCGAATTACCACCGATGCGGGCAATTCTGAAGGTGGCAATATCAATATTAATAGCAATACTTTGCTCGCCCTCCCGCAAGAAAACAGCGACATCACAGCCAACGCCCGCACCGCAGCCGGCGGCCGCGTCAATGTCAATGTCCCGAATGTCTTGGGCTTTGCAGCAGTCGGCCGCGAACAAGTCAGAAGCCGGTTGAATCTCAGTGACGCGCAATTTGCAGCCCTGCAAGTCAGTCCTACTTCTCTGCTTAAAAGTAGCGATATCGCCGCCATTTCCCAAAGTGGGGGCCCGGCTTTGCAAGGTACTGTTACTTTTCGTTCTTCTGGGGTGAATCCCGCTCAAGGTTTGGTAGAATTGCCGCAAAATGTGGTGAATCCGGCGGCGTTAATTGCGGCTAATCCCTGCATCGAAGGGGCCGAAAACGAGTTTACCGTTACTGGTCGGGGGGGAGTGCCGCCCAGCCCCAATGACTCTCTGGGCACCGCAGAAACGCCGTTTCCGTGGGTGGAAGGCAGTTCGGCAACGGATTCTGGAACGGATTTAACGGATGTAATGGATAGAAGCAAGAGGGATGAAAGGGAAAAAAAAGCTCGGGAAGTTATTCCGGCGCGCGGTTGGGTGGTGAATGCGAATGGGGAGGTGACGCTGGTTGGATACAATCCGGGTAATGCTGCTGACTCTCGCAATCCTCGATCGAATTCTGTTTGTCCGCCGCGCTGAGAAGATATTTTTTACGGCGGATAAAGCCGGATTAATTGGTAATTGGTAATAAGGATCGTTCCTGTCAATAACTTACAATTTTAATGGTTATTGTGGCATGGGCGGGAGAGCCCGTGCAAAAAGGACGGGCTCTCCCGCCCATCCCACTTTCGTTGTGGAAGTTATTAAATTTTCATTCCTAAGTGATGTAAAGTGTACTGAATTTAAATTGTCTATTTTAATGCAATACAATTCAGAGCAGACCGCCCAGAGAGTAAAAGCCATGTGAAAAATAGATTCGGCGATTGCTTTCCTACGGATCGCGAAAGAAGAGCGTTCCTCGCAATGACAATTATCACCCAAGCGTATTGTATTTTAATGCCCTATTTCCCACTCGCCAAATCTTCTCCCTCTCTTCCTACAAGTGCTTTAATATGAAATTTACCCGATCGCTCCGACAAGCAATTCTATTATTTCTGATATCCTGTCTGCTAGCCGTGGCGGTTCCTCCCGCAGTTGCTCAGATGCAGTCACCACAGGGAGTGCAGCTTGTCCGACAAGCTCGAACTCTGTACGCTGCGGAACGTTTTGCGGAAGCTGTACCGCTGTTACAGCAAGCGGCGGCGCAATTTGAGGCAAAAGGTCAAAATCTCGATCGCGCTACGGCTTTGAGCAATTTAGCTGCAACCTACGGGCAATTGGCGCTTTGGGAACCAGCAGAACAAGCTGTGAATTCGAGTTTGTCCGTAGTGCGGGCGCAACCCAAAACTCCCGAACAGCAGCGGATTTGGGCGGAAATTCTCAACATTCAAGGACAGATTAAACTCGAAAGGGGGCAGACTCCTGATGCGATCGACATTTGGACGCAAGCTGCTAAAATCTTCGAGCAAATTGATAGCAAAAAGCAACTTGTGCAAGTTCAAATCAATCAAAGTCGAGCTTGGGAAACTCTCGGACTTTACCCCAGAGCTTGCAAAATTTTGTTAGGTTCTTTGAACCTGGAAAACAAAACTTGCGAAGTTTTGCCCGCAGGTTTGGCAAGCTTGAAAAATCAATCATTTTCTTCGGAAAACATTCGGGTAATTAATGCTTTAGGCAGAGTGCTGCGGGTTTTGGGACAACTCGAACGTTCCAATGAATTGTTATTAACAGGACTGGAAGCGGCCCGCAATTTGGGTCTGAGACAAGAGGAAGCGGCAATTTATCTAAATCTAGGCAATACTCAACGGGCGAAAAGCAATAAACCGGGTTTGAAAACGCCACAGCGGGCTGATTTAGAACGCTCTGCCTTAGAATATTATGCTCGATCGGCAGAGGGGATGCCGGAGAAATCAACTATCGGGATGCAGGCGAAGTTGAATCAGTTGAGTATGTTGGCAGACAGCCAAAATGCTTCGGAAGCCAAGGTTTTGTGGCGTTCTCTTGAACCTCAAGTCGCTCAATTTACCTCCAATCGTGCTGGGCTTTATGCTCAAATTAATCTAGCACAAACTTTGATTAAATTGGATAAATTACTAATCGGTACTCCTGGTTTGAGCGATATCGATAGAATGCTTTCCTTGGCTGTGGAATCGGCAAACCGTTTGGGCGACAAGCGCATACAAGCTTATATTCTAGGAGCTAGGGGCAAGGTTTACGAACTCAAACAACAGTATTCTGTGGCTGAAACTTTGACTGTTGAGGCTTTGAGTTTGGCACCGGCGTTTCAATCTCCCGATATTGCCTATCAATTATTGTGGCAACTCGGACGGATTCGGAAAGCTCAGGGGAATACAGAAGGGGCGATCGCTCAATATACTCAAGCTGTAAATGTACTGTCTTCTCTGCGCGGCGATTTGGTGACAGTCAATCCCGAAGTGCAATTTTCGTTTCGGGAAAGTGCCGAACCGGTTTATCGGGAATTAGTCGGGCTGCTGTTGCAAGATGAATCCCCGAGTCAAGATAAGTTAAAGCTGGCTCGCCAAACGGTGGAATCTTTGCAGTTGGCGGAATTGGATAACTTTTTTCGCGATGCTTGTGCTGATGCTAAACCAAAGTCGATCGAGGAAATCGATCCGGCGGCGGCGGTGATTTATCCAATTATTTTGAGCGATCGTTTGGAGGTAATTTTGTCAATTCCCGGCAAGCCCCTGCGCCGCTATACGACTAAGAAGTCTCAAGCCGAGTTAGAAACTGCCTTCAGAGTAGCCAAAAATACCATCAGACCTTCTGCTTTTGTGCGCGACAGGTTCCCACCTATTCAACAGGTTTACGACTGGTTAATCCGCCCCGCAGAAGCCGATTTGACTGCCAGCGGGATTAAAACGCTGGTATTTGTACTCGACGGTTACTTGCGAAATCTGCCGATGGGGGTGCTCCACGATGGCGAAAAGTTTTTGGTAGAAAAATACAGTATTGCTTTGGCGCCGGGATTGCAATTGCTGGCACCGAAACCGCTGAGTCAAGTAAAGTTAAAAGTGCTGACTGGTGGCTTGTCGGAATCGCGTCAAGGCTTCTCGGCTTTGCCGGGGGTGAAACAGGAACTCGAACAAATTTCAGCCCAGATGCCGGCGAGTGGGCTGCTGAATCAAGATTTTGTCAGCGCGCAGTTGCACGATCGCATTAAAGCTTTGTCTTACCCGATCGTCCATTTGGCAACTCACGGTCAGTTTAGCTCGAATGCGGCGGATACTTTTATTGTGACTTGGGATCAGAAAGTGAATGTTAAGGAGTTCGATCGACTTTTGCGATCGCGCACTGGGGAAAAACAACAGCCGATCGAGCTTTTGGTACTGAGTGCTTGCGAAACTGCTTCCGGCGATAACCGGGCGGCATTGGGTTTAGCAGGCGCCGCAATTCGATCGGGCGCCCGCAGCACAGTCGCCACCCTTTGGCAAGTCAACGACGAATCTACAGCTATTTTTATGACTGAGTTTTACCGGCAGCTTGCTGCTTCTAAAGCCAGCAAAGCTGAAGCCCTCCGCAACGCTCAATTAAGCCTGCTGCAAAACCCAGACTATCAAAATCCCTATTTCTGGGCGCCTTTCGTACTGGTGGGGAATTGGCAATAAGTTGACAATTGACTGTTGACAGTTGACAGGGAAGCAGTCAACTGTCATTGGTTCTTCGCCTGGACACCAGTATCTATAAGCTTTCCCTCGCCTAGGAACAACTTTTCGGACGGGCCGGAAAGCCCGTCCCACAAGCAAGAATAAATCTTGGTGGGATGGGCCGGAAAGCCCGTCCCAAGCAGAAAACACAACCTTTGTGAGATGGGCCGGAAAGCCCGTCCCAATCAATCAGCAACCAGGTTTCTCGGGCTTGGGCGCAAATCTTGGGAAAATGCCGATGCCGAGTTCGTGTTGGTTTTTTTTGACACTCCCCGTCCTATAAGGACGAGGATTCTTTCGTCACGGGGATTCCAACGAATTTACCCTCAGAAAGCATCTTGACCGTATGCCCTACGGCTGCAAGTCCTCTAATTAGAACTACTTGCGCTGCTGCCACATCTCTATCCGTCGTATAGCCGCAACTCGAACACGAGTGAACGCGCTCTGACAATTCTTTTTTACCTGTTTCAACGCCGCAATTAGGGCAAATCTGGCTTGTTTTGTGGGCGCTAACTTTCTGAAAAAATACGCCGTGCTTAAAACAAGCTTGCTCCAATATCGTGAAGAATTGCCCCCATCCCGCATCCAGGCAATGCTTACCTAACATTGCCTTAGATAGCCCAACTAGGTTTAAATCTTCAACAAATATCATGCCTGCGTCTTGGCAAATTTGGTGCGCCAATTTCCAGTGCCAATCCTTTCGGCTATTGGCTATATATTCGTGCAGCTTGGCGACTTTCTTCTGAGCTTTTTTACAATTGTTTGAGCCGAGCTTTTTTCGACTGACGCGCTGTTGCAGCAATTTAAGCTTGCGTTGCGCGTCAATAAAAAATCGCTGGCGTTTGATTAAAAGCCCATTAGAAATCGCAATAAAATTAGTCAACCCAACATCAATTCCCAGCCCTTCACCGTGAGGCAAAATACTTGGGATTGATACGTTCCATTGCAAGGTCAACATCACGCACCAACCGCTAGTTCTGCGAACTACCCTTGCTTGTTTGATGGTTGCACCATCAGGGAGCGGACGTGATTGATGGAATTTAACCACGCCAATTTTAGGAAGCTTTACTGTTTGATTTTGGATGGGGTTAGTCCCCATCTGTGGGAAGACAAACGAGCGCATATTTCCTGCTTTTTTAAAGCGAGGAAAACCGTGATTCTGCTCCCACATACTAACAAAAGCTTTTTCTAATCTTTTTAGTGTCTGCTGCAATACTTGCGATTGTACGGACTGCAACGTCTCGCTAGTTTTTCTATATGCAGTTAGTGCGTTGCACTGACTGGCATAGGTGGGGCGGGGTGTATCGGCGGGGATAATGTATTCAGAACGGATCGAACAAGCGTTAACCTGACAACTACGAGACTTAAACCAGTCTTTGCGCTCTGCCAGCGCGTAGTTATACACGCGACGGCATTGCTCTAGCCAGTTTTCAAATATGGCTAGTTGTTTTGCTGTTGGTTTAAGTTTGTATTCGTAGGTTAGGTTTAACATTTGTTTGCATCCTCCTGTTCCAGTATACAACATCCTTACCAAACGTCAAGACGCTTGTTAAAACAAAAGCCGTCCTATAAGGACGGGGCTTTAGACCCATTTTTTTGTAAAAAATTGTAAACTGTAACGAGTGCTTTCTGCATCTGATATTTTTTCGAGGAGTCCCATGAAGCAACTTTTGATGGCTGAGCGCTTTTGCTTGATAGCCCACGTCTTGTCAATGGCCTTTGGATTGGCAGGGTTGCTGCTGATTTTACCCCGTCCCGAATTGGTGATGAATTTACCGCCCGCCGGACAAACTTTGTTCCAGTGGGGGATGGCTGGGGGTGGAGTAGTTTATATCATTTTTGGCGCAGCGGCGGTTGCTCTCTATGCCTTTCGGACATTGGGCTCGGGTGCAACTCTGGCATTTTTGGTGCCTTCGGTGTTTTTATCTTTGAGTAGCGAGTTGTTGGGGACGAGTACGGGTTTTCCCTTCGGCCACTACCACTATTTGAGCGGTTTGGGCTATAAAGTTGCAGGGCTGGTGCCGTTTACAATTCCCCTGTCGTGGTTTTATCTAGGACTGGTTTCATATATAATTGCTCGCGCTGGAGTGGCGGGCGGTAAAGGCGAACTGAACTGGGTGCGCCAAATAGGCGCGATCGCCCTTGGCGCTTTATTATTGACAGCTTGGGATTTTGTACTAGATCCGGCGATGAGTCAAACTTCTGTGCCTTTTTGGGAGTTTGAGGAACTTGGCGCTTTCTTTGGGATGCCTTACCGCAATTTGGCCGGCTGGATGGGCACGGGGGCTGTGTTTATGTCTGTAGCAGCTTTCTTGTGGAGAAAAACTTCGATTAAATTAGAGCGATCCCAATTGAGTTTGCCGTTAATTGTTTATTTGGTAAACTTTGCTTTCGGAGCGATTATCACTGTCACTTCCTTGGATTCTCGGTTTTGGTTCCCAACATCCCTAGCTGTGCTTCTGGGTGTAGTTCCGGCGATCGTCCTAAGCTCGATCGCTAAACCCGCAGCAGATGACGTAACAGAAGCGATTCCGTCTTTAGAATCTGCTCTCAAAGCTGAAATTCCATCTCAGCGCGTAGGCGCTTTGCGGAAGTAAGCCGTTAATGATGAATCCTATCGTTTGCGATCGATTGACTGCAATAATCTTCGTCCGCAAAAGCGGACTTTAGTCCGCAACAATTGAGCGGACTAAAGTCCGCTTTTGCGGACCGTTTTTGTTGTGGCGATCGAGCGGACACGATATCGCGGCTGATTTGGCAAAAATTTACAGGAAATTTTGAGCTAATTTTAAAACCCGGTTTTGACAATAAACCGGGTTTTTCAGTAACTATATTTTCATGCCAAATTCCTGTAATATGTTTGAGGTCATATCGTGTCCTGTCAATTAACCGCAATAAGTAAGGTTCGTAGTGCGGACTTTAGTCCGCTCAATTGTTGCGGACTAAAGTCCGCTTTTGCGGACGATTTGTGTTGTGGTAATCGACAGGACATGATATCAAAAGTTGATTAAATTTTTTAAATTGACATCAATGGTTATTCCCAATTCTTCAATTTAAAATCTAAAATCTAAAATCTAAAATCTAAAATCTAAAATAGATATGATTTCTCCCAATATTTCAAATCTCCTGACAATCATCATCCCTGCCGCACTTTTGCTGCTACAATTACCCGCCGCCGCCCTTTTAATGTCGCGATTAATCAAAGGCCCCTCGCGCATCCCGCCCCTAGAACCGGATTCGCCGACGCTGGACTTGTTGGGTGCTTGTACTGCGGTGGTACCAACTTTGAACGAAGCAGAGAGAATTGCGCCTTGTTTGGAAGGATTGAGCCGCCAAAGTTACGAGCTCCGAGAAGTTGTGGTTGTTGATAGTTATTCGGTAGACGGAACCGGAGATTTAGTCAAAACTGCCGCCCAAAAAGACCCCCGGTTTCGCTTAATTAACGACGATCCGTTACCTGCTGGTTGGGTGGGGCGTCCGTGGGCGCTGAATTGGGGTTTTTTGGCAAGTTCCGAGAAATGCGAGTGGATTTTGGGCATCGATGCGGATACTCAGCCGCATCCGGGTTTGATCGCAAGTTTGCTCAAAACTGCTGCTGCGGGAAATTACGATTTGATTTCGCTATCGCCGCAGTTTATCCTCAAGTATCCGGGCGAGTTGTGGCTGCAACCTGCGCTGTTAATGACTTTGGTTTATCGCTTCGGCCCCACGGGAACTGGCGGCGATGTGCCGGAACGGGTGATGGCAAACGGTCAGTGTTTCCTCTGCAAGCGCGAGGTTTTGGTGGCTTTAGGGGGCTATGAAGTCGCAAAAGGTTCTTTTTGCGATGATGTGACCTTGGCTCGCTATGCTGCTGCTAAGGGCTTTAAAGTGGGCTTTTTGGACGGGGCGAAAGTGCTGAAGGTGCGGATGTATGAGGGGGCGATCGAGACTTGGAACGAATGGGGACGATCGCTCGATTTGAAAGATGCTGCTTCTAGCGCTCAAATTTGGGGCGATTTGTGGCTGTTATTGGCGGTTCAAGGTTTGCCGGTGCCGATCGTCCTGTGGTATTTGCTATCCGGTTCTGTGCCTGGGGTGGGCGTGTTTCCGCAGTTTGGGCTGTGGGGATTGAATGTATTTTTGGTTGCAGTGCGATCGGCTTTGTGTTTTGCGATCGCTCCGAGTTACGATCGAACTCAAGCATCGGGTAAATGGCTGTTTTGGCTATCACCTTTAGCCGATCCGCTGGCGTTTTTGCGAATTCTCATTTCTGCCTTAAATCAGCCTACCCAGTGGCGCGGCCGCAAGTATAGTTAGCTGATAAGTGCTTCAGAATATCAGAATAAAGGTACGTTGTTGCGCTTGAGCGCTCTTCATAAATATCAGGAAAGAGCGCTCAAGCGCAACAACGTACCTAAGTCTATAACCGAAATTGATATGAAACGTCCGACAATTTCCAAAATAGCAGGCGGTTTCAACCGCCTTTTTATTTTTTCAAGCCTTCAGCAAAGCTTTAGATGCCGATTCCCCTGCGATACGGAGTTGCCGCCTCAATTGCAAATTCAGCAGCACCAACACAGTCCACTGGCCCAGGATCGAGAGCAAAATAGTATGTATTGACTCGCTCAAACCAGATGATCCAAAGATAGGAAATACCACAGACATCCAAATGAAAGGAGCTTTTGCTGGGTAGAGGGAAAGCATAGATAAAATAAGTGGTGGTAAAAAGATAGCGCCTCCGACTGTACAAGTCGCCCAAACTGCCTGATTTCGGATTTTTGCAAACATGAATAGCTGGGTGATTGTGGCGTAAATCAAAATGATATTTACGAACAAAATCATGCAGCGAAAAGCGTTGGGATTCACCAGCAGCCAAGGTGTTAATATGACTGTCGAACTGAGGAGATTGATTGTTATTGCAACTAATGCTGGACTTTTTTCGCTCCAAATCAAATCGAGAATGGGGTATTTGCGCCACAACTTCTGACTCCTAGTGGGAACTATTTGTCTGCGATACCTCGCCCAATCATACAAAGCTTGTCTTTCCGGTGTTAAAGCTGCAATTAAAGCTAAAAACACCATCAAGTTTGGAATTAATAAAAAGGCGATAGTGTCCAGCGAGTACCTATTTGATTGGAGTGCAAATCCTAAAATTATTGACTGATAGCACATCACCAGCAAATAACTTTGCTTTTTGCTCAAAACAGTAGCGGTGGGATTGGGAAAGCGACGCTGCCATCCCTGCCACATCCAGTAGGTTGCCACTGCACAGATCAATAAAGATAAGGCGGTAGAAGACACAAAATTTTTGCCAATCTGCAAATGAAACCATTCCAGGCGATCGAACTCTCCAATTAACCAGTTAAGGTTAGAATGGGATGACTTATTAACTCGATCAATTACCTGTTTCAGGACAGCAGCCGGAGACAAAAATGTTAGTAAATCCGCAGAATTTCCGACTGAAGGTGCATTAAAAGCTGTGGTAATAAAACCCAAAACCGCAACACTAGCCAGCCAAGGTTGAAACCCTCCCAACCAACTGGTTGTTAAGCCAAATAGCATTGCGCCGCTGTAGAATAAAGCACAGCTAGCTAGCATTGCTATGTCGAAACATAAAATATGGTGCAGAGGTATTTGAGCTGCTAATCCGCTGTAAATGTGTAGCGGTAAAGCCAGAATTGCTGCGAGATACAGTAAGATTGGGACTCCGAGAATTTTGCCGAGAAAAATTGTGGTAGCAGATTGGGGGCTGAGGCGAATAAAGTTGAGTGTACCGCGGCGTTCCTCTTTGTCTAAATCGCTCACAAGCATATAAGTGCCGACTGCTAAAAGTGCGATCGCACTAAATAGGCTCAGGTAAGCGAATATTTCTAGCCACCAAGAGGGCCAGTTAATGATGAAATTTCCTGCCGCATCTTGGATGCACTTGGTTCCATCACCTGTGGCATTGCCAGCAAATCCAGTGCAGAATCTGTGATGAGTGGGGTACTTGTACTCACCGACAGGAGGAGCAACGGGTATCTGGCTGCTCCAAGACAAAAACAGCACCAGTTGACTGCTGAGGGAAAGGACGCTGGCGATCGCAATATGCCCAATTTTCAGGCGGCCTTTAAGTTCTCGAAATAACTGGGAATTCCAGTTACCGATTGTGTCTAGCAAGTTGAGAGTCATAGGTAATTGTTTTGAGTTGTGATTGAACAATTGGAACTCAGGAAATTTAATAGTCTGGGACGCATTTTGACCGCAGAAACCGGGTTTTTTGCTGAATCTGGTGGCTCGGATGAAAGATTTTGATAAAAACCAGGTTTCTGACCGCCCGTCCGTCCAGGACTATTTAAGATGCTTGTTTGTGTCCCATCTTCAGGAAGATGGTTTCTAAGTCTTCTTGGGTGCAGTGAAATTCTGTGAGGGGAATGTTGGCGTTGACGAGCGATCGCAGTAAATTCGCCGCATCTTCCCGGTTTCCTGAAAAATGAGCGCATACCTGCTGAGTTTCCGGCAATATTTCCCAACTTTCAACCCAAGGAAAGTTTTTGAGTTCGGATGTCAGCGCTTCTATATTGCCCAAAGTTGCCATGACAATTTGCTGTTTTCCGAGGCGTTTGTAAAGTTCTTGCAAAGGGGCACTTTCGACAAGATAGCCCAATTCCATAATCCCTACCCAGGTGCAAAGTTCCGCTAAATCGCTGAGAACGTGGGATGATATGACTACGGTCATGCCGCCTTGCTGCACAGCTTTGATGATTTCGCGAAATTGCGATCGCGCGATCGGATCTAAACCGGAAACTGGTTCATCTAACAGCAGCAACAGCGGTTCGTGAATAATAGTGCGGCCCAAACTCAGGCGCTGTTTCATCCCCCGCGACAGAGTAGAAATTAAGCTGTTGCGCTTGTTGGTTAATTGCACGAGTTCTAAAACTGCATAGATGCGTTCTCGGCGCTTGGGTTGCCGCAAGTTGTACAATCGGGCAAAGTAATCTAAATAATCCCAAACAGTCAGATCGTCGTAAAGGGGAAAGTCATCGGGAAGAAAGCCGATGTGCTGTTTGAGAGTGGGGTTAGATCGATCGCGCAACAAGGGACTGCCGTTGATGTAAATTTCCCCTGTAGTCGGTTCTTCGGCGGCGGCTAACATTCGCAGCAAGGTAGTTTTGCCGGCACCGTTGGGGCCGATCAGCCCGCAGATTTCCCCGGCGGCGACTTGCAAGTCGATGTCATTGACGGCTATATGGCGATCGAATTGTTTGGTAAGTCCGCGAGTGTCTATTGCTAATTCTTTTGCCATAGTTAAAAGGCGAGTGAAATTGGCTGCGGTTTGTCTCTAGAAAAGGAAGTTTAAGCTTGTAGCTAGCTTAGCCTTTTGATACAGCAGTTGTCAGCGGTATTGCGGAAAATTAACTGTTAAATATTAAAAAGATTACCATTTATGTTAAGAAATCAGCTCGCTCAATATTTAACACATCTGACGCAGGGGTGCCCAGAAAGCGATCGACGGACTTGCAAGGTGCGTCAGATTGAGACTTTGTGCCAACAATTAGAGTTTGCCTCTGACGCACCCTACAATATAATAGGTGCCAATTGCGTGATTCATCAACTACAAAACTGCCATCACAATTAAGGCTACCAAGCAACTTAACTGAATCCCTAAGCTCCATACCCTAAACATGGGATTGAGGCCGGCGATGTGAATCATTGAATGCACCAGCCGAAATACGATGTACGCGACAATCAGCGAATCTACGGCTGTTCCAGAGACGCCCCTAACTGTTAGCAGAAAAACAACTCCCAAATACAAAGGCAGATTTTCTATCAAGTTGGATTGTACTCGAAATAGTCGCCACAGCAAGCTTTCATCGTTTGGTGTGCCGAAATCTTTGGGAGATCCGCCCGCAGATAGATGCCGAATCCTGACTGCGATGAGGGCGATGACAATTGCGATCGTCCACAAAATGAAAATTACTAAACCCCAGAGAGGGAAAGTCATATTTGTCGGTTCAATTTGGATCATCTTTCTAGGTTGCGAAACTGCTGCTAACACTTTAGAAAATTTACCAGTCAGGAATCTAGGAGAAAGTTGCAGAATTTTAGTAAATTATTGCCTTCGCCTTGCACTTATTGCAGCAACAGCAGGATCTCGTCACACCAAGCTAGCCAGCCTGTTTCGTAGTGAATCCCGCGCAGTAACGTCATGTACTGAAATTTTAGGCTGTTTGACAACTTTTGGGGATTTGTAAATTCCTGGGTTTTAATTTGTTGATAAATCGTTAATCGCTGCTGATGTTGCTGGCGGTGCGCTTCGAGTTTTGCCGCGATTATCTGAGGAGACACCAAATACCCAGCATAGAGTTTGACGAGCAACTCATCCTTGATTGCGGCCATCTCTTCCGACTCAGCAATCCATTGACACAACTGCTGTTTGCCCAATCCCGTCACGGTATAGACACGTTTGTCTGGTCGATTTTCCTGCTGTACGGATTCGGCTTGCAGCCACTGCTTTTCTTCCAGGCGGTTCAATTCTCGGTAAATCTGCTGGAAGCTGGCACTCCAAAAAAAACCAACCGATCCTTCCACAGAGGGATTGAAGCGCTTGGCCAGGTCGTAGCCACTGCTGGGGGCGCTTACTAAGACTGACAGAATGGCATAGCTAAGAGACATAAGCTAGGGGTTGACATATTCACTAAATTGAATATACCATAGATTTTATATTCAATTTAGTGAATAGTCATGAGATTGAATAAACCAATTACAGATAGCAAGATTGTCAAGGAGTCTGAAGATGGCAAATGCAAACAGATATTCCATTTACGAGATCGATTTGCCCGATCGCCCGGAAGCAGTGGTGTTTGTCAACGGCTTTGTGGCACGCGATCGCGCGGGGTTTTTCTGGATGTGGAAAAATCTAGTGTGGATCGGCACTTCGACTGCTAAAGCTGAAGGCTGCGTGCAAATGAAAGCAGGAATTTGTGGGCCCAAGGAAGTGATTATGGTGAGTTACTGGCGCTCAGAAGCCGATCTGAAACAGTTTTTCCGAGGTGAAGCCCATCGGCGGATGATGCAGTTTGTGGTGAAAAATCCCGATAGCCTCTGTTTGTATAACGAGACATACACGCCTTCGCAAAGTGGGAAATACAGCCATGAACCGCAAGGGATGGCAACGCTTTATCCGAGTTTTGCCAAATAAACTAATTATCAGATTAATGAAGCTTGCCGCAGGTTTCAACCTTGCAGAAGTTGTTTCGGCGTCACCCCAACAATCCGCTTAAAATATCGAGTCAAATGACTTTGATCGCAAAAACCCACAGCGGCGGCAACTTCTGCAATACTGAGTTCGCTTTGCAGTAAAAGATACTTAGCTTTGGCAATCCGACGCTGCAAAATGTACTGATGCGGTGTCATGCCGAGACTGTTTTTAAACAAACGTAAAAAGTGATACGGACTGATTTGGGCGATCGCAGCAAGCTCAATTAACTTTACTTCTCGATCGAGATTTTCTGCGATATATTCCGTTACCTGTTGCAGCTTTGCTTTGGATAATCCACCCGCGTAGCTTCTGGGCTGCGGTGGCGCGGTGCAATATTTTCGTAACAGGTGAATCGCTAATGTGGTTTTGAGACTGTCAACGAACAAATAACCGCCAATTTTGGCTGATTCTACTTCGCCTCTCAAGGCCGCGATAATACCTTGGAGCAGAGGATCTTGCTCAGTCATATAATGGGGGATGAGTTCAATGCGATCGCGATCGACCAAATCTTGACCGACTTGTTCCAGGAGTGCTGGATCGATCGCCACAATCGTAAACTGAGATAAAATATTCCAGATACAGCGGTGGGAAATACCCGCCGGAACAATCGCAATGTCACCCTCATTCCGCGCTTCTGTTTTCAACTTTCCATCCAACCAGCGATCGCCCGATCGCGATTTTGATGTGCAAAAAGGCGGACAATGAGCAATAACGTGCCAAGTAGCTTGATGTTCGGGAGTGTCAAACTTGGGTTGTTCGTGCAATTCAAAATGGATATTTCCCCATCCCGAACTTTTCAGCAAAGCAGGCTGAGGTAGCAGAAAATCTGATGTCGGTTCTCGGCTAAAATCAATGAGCTTGACTTGCTTTTTCTCTTGTGTTCTCATCTTTAACTAAACAGATTGATATACGAATGGGCATGGGGTCTAGGGCATGGGGTCTAGGGTATGGGGCATACCTCACCACACTTGAGAACTGCTATACCTTTATTCTAAACAAGATTGTATAAATCGCTTTTCTATCCTAAAATTATCTGTTTTTAACAATTTATAGCTGAACTCAGCCCGACGTGTTATAACTAACAAAGTTGAGTTCTACAGAGATATTTCTGTAGCAATTTTATGTCAATTCAAATCTCGGTTGTAGAGAGCCAAATGGCTCCACAGAAGGAGGATGGCTGGAACCTTTAGTACCAGCCCCGCTCGGTCAGAGGTTGAGGCTGCCCTGGCTAGAGTAGAAAGGCTCCAATTCGATCGCACCTACCGCGATCGCCACAGCCTGTTTTATGTCGAAGGCGTTCGGAATTTTGTGCAGGTAATCGATCGCAAATTCGAGATTTCAGCAATTTTGTTCAGCGAAAAATTGCTGATCGCCCCGCTGGCCCGCAAAATGGTACGCAGCGCCCGCCGATGCGGAATTCCCACTATCTCTATCACTCCCGAACAATACCGGCGCGTTTGCAGAACAGATCGCGCTTCGGGTGTGGGCGCGATCGTCCGCCAGCAATGGTCTAAATTGGACGATATCTCGCCCCAAGCCGGCTTGTGCTGGATAGTTGTGGAAAACGTGCGATCGCCAGGTAATTTGGGGACATTGATCCGCACTTCGGAAGCAGTGGGCGGTGCTGGGTTCATATTCGTCGGAGGGCGGGGCGATCCGTTTGATGCGGATGCGGTGCGGGCCTCAATGGGCGCGCTGTTCGCCCAGAAGTTGGTCCGCACGGACTTTCGGGCCTTGGGCTGCTGGATGCGCCGTCACGGCTGCCGCGCCATCGGTGCGTCACCTGACGGAAGTGCGGATTTTCATTCCTTTGATTATCCTCGATCGACTGTACTTTTCCTGGGCGAAGAACGTCAGGGGCTGACTCAGCAGCAGCGGGATTTCTGCCAGGATTTGGTGCGGATTCCGATGCTAGGTGCAGCAGATTCTCTGAATCTCGGCGTAGCAGGAAGTTTATTGATGTATGAAGTTTATCGATCGCATAAATTATGCGGTTCTCCTGACATCTTGAAGACTTACGCACGCGACTAAAGAAACCCGGTTTCTGGCAAAAATATCGCGCTGAAACCTATATTTATTGTTCAGAAACCAGGTTTCTCTAACGTTTAGTCCCGGACGCACCACCATCAAATAAACCGGGTTTTTTACTCTTTATGTGCGCTACAGCGCGTCTTTTCGTAAAAAAACCAGTTTCTGGCAACTATTTTTGCGATTATTTTTGCGATGCCTAAAACTCAGGAGAGACTACTTATCCGATCGCTCCAAGATATTTCAAAGCACATACTACAGCCTCCGCACGAGTTTGTACTCCCAGCTTTGAGTAGATATGTTCTAAATACTTTCTGACAGTACCAATGCTCAGGCTCAGTGTTGCCGCAATTTCTGGATTAGTCTTACCTTGCGTCACCTCAAATAACACTTCTGTTTCCCGCTTTGTTAAGCCTAGCACTTCTAAAGATACGGATGATAGAGTCAAAAAATCCTCTTCTTCAAGCAACAATAGATATTTTTCCAGCGGTTGCTCAGTCAGAAAGCGCACAACTAATTGTTTTCCTGCCTGTTCTAATTTTAGCGGTAAATGAGGAGCAGGAATTTCATCACTGGGAATTACCAGCGATAACTGATATTTAACCCATCGCTGCAAATTATCTGGCAAACATTTGGTTGAAGATTGTGAGTCTTGAAAATAGTGTTTCAGCCAATGGAAAGCTCCTTCGCTCATGAATAAAACTTGCCCATCTCCGTTGAGAGAAATAATTCCCAACGCCTCCAGAGTATGACGCTGCTGTACCCACTCCTGTTCTATCTGGGTAAACTGATTCATGTTTTGTTGGGCTTGTAGCAGATGAGGGTGCAGTAAATTGAATAAATAGCGATCGCGCTCAGTAAAAATCCGGTCTCCCAAAAGAGTAATCGCAATAATATCATCTTGTCCAGAGTAGAGCTTGCTCGCAGATTTAGCAGCCAAAGCCAGAGGTAGTGAAACTGCGATCAGATCCTTGATTCCTCTAGGCTGCATCAGCTTTCCATACAATCCTTCCAAACGATGCAGTTGCTGCTCGTTTAAGAAGTCTGAAACCTTATGCGCTCGATGGTCGCGAGTTCGGAGATAATTACCGACTAGAGGGTTTTCGTAAAAATGCTGGTGTGCAACTTTCTCAAAATTTGCTGTATCAAGGCGATCGAACCCCGGGGCGGGTTTATAGTCGAGGGTGGTAGTCTTGCTGTTCTCGAAGGAGAGGGTGGTGTATGTATAATCTACTGCGGAAATAACCTTCGAGACGATCGCCAGCAGATGAGATGAGAAATCCTCAACACTACAAGTTTTGTATAATTCCTGCAGGCATCCTGAAAAAATTTGAAAATCATTCTGAGTTAAGTGTTGCATTGTCCCTGATAAATTAATCACCAATCATTCGGACTCGATATAGAGTAAGACGAGTTGCGAGGAGAAATAGATGCTTTTGTATCGGTTTCTTAACAATTGACTACGGCAAATGACGGGTTGAATCTGGATTTGAGATATGACAAGCTTTAAAAACAGTTGACAGTTGACAGTTGATAGTTGAGATCGTGTCCGGTCGATTACCAGAAAAAAACGGTTTGTAGTGCGGACTTCAGTCCGCTCCCTTTTGCGGACTCAAGTCCGCACTACGAACGGTTTGTAGTGCGGACTTCAGTCCGCTCCCTTTTGCGGACTCAAGTCCGCACTACAAACGAATCTTACTGTCCGCTCCCTTTTGCGGACTGAAGTCCGCACTACGAACGAACGAACGAATCTTACTGCGGTTAAATGAAACTACGAATGTAACAACAAGTCCTAAGTTCAAGTTGGAATAGTTGAAATAGTTAAGATATGACTAAACTGCCGCAAAAGCGCAAGCGCCGAGGCGTGATTCTATCAGATTGGGGTTTGCAGCGTCTACAGAATACCCAGGAACAATTAGCCATTGCTGAAAATGGCGGTTATGCTTACACATTAGAGCGATTAAGCAATTTGACAGGGCTCAGTGCTCGATCGATCGGACGGTTGCGAAGTGGCAAAGCAGCAGTCGATCGCCAAACCCTAGAAGAGCTATTTCGCGCCTTTAACCTGACTATAACCGAGCAAGACTACATCCAGCCAGAACCCGAAGCCCCACAGCGGCAGCCAGTGAAGTCGATCGCCCAAAATTGGGGAGAAGCCATAGATGTTTCTCGCTTTTACGGGCGCACCGCAGAACTTACCACCCTCACCCAATGGATTCTACAAGATAATTGTCGGTTGGTGGGTATTTTTGGGATTGGCGGTATTGGTAAAACTGCTTTATCTGTCAAATTAGCAGAACAGCTACACAACCAATTTACCTACGTCATTTGGCGAAGCCTCCGCAATGCCCCGTCGCCGGAAATTTTATTAGCAGAATTAGTCTCATTCCTCTCAGGACAACAGGATACAAAAGCAGAAATTAGCAGCTTGATTCAATGTTTGCGGAATCATCGCTGTCTGCTGGCGATCGATAATACCGAAAGCCTGTCACAACCTGGGAATCAGAGCGGACAATATCGTCCCGGTTATGAAGCTTACGGAGAAATGCTCCGCGCGGTGGCCGAAACTCCCCATCAAAGCTGTTTGGTGTTAACCAGCCGGGAAAAATGCTCTCTCTTCGCTCAATTGGAAGGAGGCGAATTAGCAATCCAAAGCTTGTCACTAGGCGGCTGTCCCGAAGCAGCAGCAGCAGCGATCGAAACCACCGGTTTAACTGGATTAGAAAGTCACAAACAGGAATTGTGCGATCGCTATCGGTGCAATCCTTTAGCAGTAAAAATTGTCGCGACTTCAATTCGCGATTTATTTGATGGCGAGATCCAACTGTTTCTGGAACAGGAAACCTTAGTATTTAATGGATTGCGCCGGCTGCTAGACAATCAATTCGATCGGCTCTCTGAATTAGAGCTAAATATCATGTACTGGCTGGCGATAAATCGAGATTGGACGAATATCTCGCAACTCCAAGAAGATATTATCCCCACTGTTTCTAACGCTCAAGTGTTAGAAGCACTAGAAAGATTATCTTGGCGATCGCTCATTGAAAAACGCTCGGGCAATTACACGCAACAGCCCGTAGTAATGGAATACGTAACCGAGCGATTCATTGAGCAAATTGTGACAGAATTGGCAGATGGCAAATTAAATTTGCTCGCCAGCCACGCCTTAACCAAAACCACCGTCAAAAATTATATCTGGGAAACTCAAAACCGACTGATTTTAGAGCAGATAGTTTCCAGATTAATCAATAAATTTGCCACATTCCAACTCTTAGAACAAAATCTGCGAGAACTGCTCGATCGACTGCGCCAAAACTCAGATACTTTCGTTCAATCCTATCGGTATGCTGGAGGAAATCTATTCAATCTGTATCGTTTCCTCAATATCGATCTCGCGGGCTATGACTTCTCAAATTTAGATTTGTGGCACGCTTGTTTGCAGGATCTGAATTTACATCGCGTCAATTTTCAAGGCGCAAACTTGACAAAATCAGTCTTCAATCAAACCTTTGCCCTGGTTTTTGCGGTAGCCTTCAGCCCTGACGGTCAAATTCTGGCAACAGGTGACAGTCACGGTGAAATTCGTTTGTGGCAAACTCACAACCAGCAACTCATCTCTATTTTAAAAGGGCATACCAATTGGATTTTTTCCCTTGCTTGGAGTCCAGACGGACAAACTCTAGCTAGCAGCAGTATCGATCGCACCGTGCGGTTGTGGGATATCAAAAGCGGGCAATGTTTGAACATTTGTCAAGGCCATCTCGACTCAGTTTGGAAGATTGCTTGGCATCCCACAAAACCGATCGTTGCTAGTGCCAGTGCAGATCGAACGATCCGACTTTGGGATACTGCGAGCGGTCAATGTTTGGAGACTTTGAACGGTCATCAAAACTGGATTTGGTCGCTGGCTTGGAGTCCAGACGGAGCATTTTTGGCAAGCGGTAGTGACGATGAAACGATCCGATTGTGGGAAGCGCCTAGCGGTAAGTTTCTGAGGGCGATCGAACTGCCAAACGATCGCATTCGATCGATCTCTTGGCATCCAGACGGCACGAAAATTGCCATTGGCGGCATCAATTTCTATGTCACAATTTGGGATATTGCCAGCAACCAATGCTCGCATATTTTGGCAGGACATCAAGATTGGCTGAGAATGGTTGCTTGGAGTCCCGACGGCAAAATTCTTGCTAGTGCAAGTGACGATCGAACTATTAGATTGTGGGATGTGAATAGCCAGCGTTGTTTAAAAATTCTCCAGGGTCACAGCGGCCCAGTTTGGTCTGTGGCGTGGAATGCAGACGGACGAAAACTGGTCAGCGGCGGTTTCGACAGAACCGTGCGATTTTGGGACACCGATAGCGGTCATTGTCTGAGCGTGCTTCGAGGACACACTCAGTGCATCTGGTCGGTAGCTTGGAGTCCCGACGGACAAACCCTCGCCAGCAGCGACGCTCGAAAAATACGCTTGTGGAATCTCGATCGTACCCAGCCCACCGGCGTGCTTCAAGGCCACAGTGACTGTATCTGGTCAGTAGCTTGGAGTCCGGACGGAAAAACCCTCGCAAGTAGCGGCGCCGATAAAACCCTACGGCTGTGGGATGTTAAAACCGGGCGCTGTTTGAAAGTGCTATCGGGACACCGCCATTGGGTGCGATTTGCAGCCTGGAGTCCCGACGGACAAATTCTCGCAAGTTGCGGTACGGATCTGACGATCGGGCTTTGGGACGCTCAGGGCGGTCAATGTTTGAAGATTTTGTCAGGACATACCGGTTGGGTTTGGTCGGTTGCTTGGAGTCCCGACGGCAAAATCTTAACAAGTTGCAGTACCGATCGAACGATCCGTTTTTGGGATGTCAATAGCGGTGAATGTTTGAATGTTTTGTCAGGACATACAGGTTGGGTTTGGTCAATTGCTTGGAGTCCCGATGGCAAAATCTTAGCAAGTTGCAGCGACGATCGAACCGTGTGTTTGTGGGATGCGATCGGCGGTAAGTGTTGGCAACAATTGACAGGACACGGTGATTCTGTGCGATCGATTTCCTGGAGTCCCGACGGGCAAATGCTTGCCAGCGGGGGAGCGGACAAAACTACGCGCATTTGGGATATTAATAGCAGTCAATGTATCAAGATTTTGCAAGGACATCGCAACTCTATTTGGTCAGTTATTTGGCATCCAAATGGTGAATTGCTTGCCAGTACGGGTGAGGATGAAACGATTAAGATTTGGGATTTCAACACAGGTGAATGTTGGAAAACTCTCAAAGCCGATCGACCCTATGAGGGTATGAATATTGCCGGAGTCACGGGAATTACAGAAGCTCAGAAAGCTACTTTGGAGGTCTTGGGGGCGATCGCAAACAGTTGATAGTTGACACTTGACAGTTAACAGTTGATACCAGAAACCCGGTTTCTTAAAGAAACCGGGTTTCTATGCAGGGCTTGCTGAATAAAGGTAGAAAGCTTACCAGATAAGGGGTTTAAACTTTTTTTGCTTGAAAAAGTGCAAGTTATAGGATTATAGAGACTCAAAACCCTTGCAATGAAAGTTGTTAATTTCTGGCGAAATTTGGAAATGCCAGCAATAAACCTACTATTTTTTAAGCTGTGTAGCCTCGTTTTTCCACTACGTACACTTTTTCAGCAAGTCCTATGTACCTCACGGGTTTCTATGTACCTCGCTTACCACCACACCGGATTTGGGATCGTGGAAAATTAAAATCCTTGAACCGATATAATATTGCCTTGAATCTGGGCGGGCGTTACACCATCAACAAAACCCAACATCTCGCCGGAATTTTTAACTCTGATTAAAGTTCCTGAAGTGACAATGGGCCCAGGATTGAGTATACCTGGCTGAACACTGTTTTTTAAGGCTTGCGGCCCGTCAAACTCCAAGACAATTGTCACATTTGTCAGGCGTTCCAAAACTATATCGCTAGCAGTCAAACCCCCTGCTAATCCAATTCGATCGCCAACTCCTAAAAAAGCGATCGTATCCGCATTATTGAGATTTGAAACTCCTGGTTCTGCTTGCAGGACATACAAGTTGCTGCCGATTTTAGGTAAAGAAAGATTGTCACTCGCGCCCATGAAAAAGTCTCGCCCCAAACCCCCAATTAAAGTATCATACCCGTCACCGCTAATTAAGATATCATTGCCTCTACCGCCCTGTAAAATATCGTTTCCCCCAAAGCCATAAATCAAATCTGTATCCTGTCCTCCGCTGAGATAGTCATTTCCAGCATTTCCACCCAGCATGTCTTTCCCCCTTCCTCCGAATAAGGAATCGTTACCCAAATTTCCCCTGAGAATGTCTTCTCCTTCATTGCCATAAACCAAATTGTTAGCTACTGAGGTGTCTACTGTATCGTCGCCTCCGAGCATTGAAACTCCCAAAGGGAAATTATTGGCATCTGCGATCGACAAAAAAACAGTTTCGGATGTATTGTCACCAATTAAGCGGCGCGGTTCGGATGGATCTGTTTGTAAAGCCATGATGTCTTACCTGATAAAAAGTTGTCATTAAAATGATGAAAATAGAATTGGTTTAACAATAAGTAAAGGTCAAATAATTACAGCGTAGTTAAACCAATAGGTAAGGTAGAATGGAATTTGCAAGCTGACTATTTATAGGTCGCAGTGCCTATAAACAGACTCAAGCTTTTGATTAAAGTTCTGACAAATTTAAACAGTGCTGCGACTTATCAGCACATCAACAAAATAACTCAACTCCCGGAATCATGTCCAGGACAGTTAGCCACTTAAGCTAGCCACTTAAGAAATGCTACTTTACCGTAATTGCTGCTGGGCTAAACCCCCACAGACGACTCAATATAAATTGCCCGTCTGCCGACATGGATTGACTACCGCCGGAGCTGCTGTTTCCCTGGTTGCCTGCTGAGTCAATGGTTAGGCAACTGGTTAGTAGGGAAAAGGACAACTATTCATCAGCTTCGCTCACTCAAGAATTACTGCTTTTATTCGGTAGTTCAGAAGTTCCATCATCCTGATTCAAAATATCAAGGTACTCCTGATAGAGGTACACCTTATTCCTGGGCTTGCCTGTTACTTCAGTCACGATACCAAGTTGTTGAAGGTCTTCTATTGCACGTTTAACAGTTGGCTTTGTTGTTCCACAAGCGTCTGCGGTTTCAGGAATTCGGATTGCTATCTTTTTCTTTAGGTAATCGTAGACTGTCAAGTTGGACTGCACCGCAACCGACTGGTAAATCGAGCCTTTCCGCGACTGCTCTACTACTTTCCGATCTCGCTCAAACAGCGCCATGAGAGCACGGATTTTCTCCGTAGCCTGATTAGCAATAGTGGTAACACCTTCAAGGAAAAATATCAGCCACTCTTCCCAATTCCCTTGGGTTCTTACTTCTTGAAGTAGACGATAATACTTGTCACGGTGCTTTTTAAAATGAAGGCTCACATAAAGCCACGGTCGTTCCAAAACTCCTTCTTCAACGAGCATGAGTGCTATGAGCATACGACCTACTCGACCGTTACCGTCAAGAAAAGGGTGAATTGTCTCAAATTGCCCGTGTGCAAGTCCGACCTTAAGCAAAACAGGATATTCTGCAGAGTGGAGAAATTTCTCGAACGCACTGAGTATATCTGGTAATTCATGGGGTGGTGGTGGTACAAACATTGCATCACTTGGTTTGCTTCCCCCAATCCAATTCTGGGAACGCCTGAACTCTCCAGGTGCCTTTCGATCGCCGCGAGTTCCACGAACGAGTCGCTCATGCGATTCACGAATTAGGCGTAAGCTGAGTGGCAGCGTTGAGAGCCGTTCAATACCATAGCTCAACGCACCGATATAGTTGGAAACCTCTTGAACATCTTCCAAGACAACTCCCGGTACTGCCTGATTCTCATGAAGAAGCAAATCAGCAATCGATGACTGAGTTCCCTCAATCTGGCTTGATAGCACTGCTTCCTTGCGAATGTAACTATATAGAAGTTCTTCTGGTCCTGGTAGTAGTCGCCCAATCCCATCAAGCCGTCCTAATGCAAACCCAGCGGCTTCCAGCCGTCGCTGAAGCGCTGAATCTACCATAATTGCCGGATCGGGAGGTAGGGGTGCAGGAATGAAGGCTTCATAAGAAGTTTCACCACTGCCCTGCCGCACCCACTGCCCTGCCCGTTCCGATTTCTTAGTAAAGGATGGCATACTTAAAGAATCTCTAGTAAAGTAAATCGATGTTTACTTTACTAGAAATCGTATTGAAAGGCAATTGCGCCTGTTGGTAACTTCGTCAGTTGTCCGACGCAGATGCCATTCATTAGAACTTTGAGGCGATCGACAGGTTTTGATGTTACCATTCTCGATCCCAGCTTGAGGATTTAGTGCCTCTAGGTACCACGTGAATTTCCAAGTTCAACGCGGACAGAATGCGGAATAGCGTGTCGAGTTTGGTGCGATCGGGTTGATTCTCAAAGGCGGAAATGGTTTCCTGGCGCAATCCTACGCGATCGGCGACATCTGCCTGACTGAGCCGATCGATTTTGCGATACTCTCGAACGGTAACGGCTAATTGATTTGCAGAGGTGACTACCATATTTATCCTTTTTATGTGCTATAGCGCATACATCTATTTCTATGTATTATAGCGCATAAAAAACGGGCGATCGATAGACCGAGGCACCTTGATGCGATGCGATATGATGTCGGCGATGGCTATTCTGCAAATCCTAATTTTTGCAAGTGCGATCGAATTGCCAGTGCTCTCTGAAATGTCTTAGCTATTTCGCTAATATCTTGACCGCTAGCATACTAAGGAATGAGAATTAAATAACTTACAATTTTATTATTCTTGTGGGATGGGCGTCCCGCCCGTCCAGAAAAGACGGGCGGGACGCCCATCCCACAAATATGTGTAAGTTATTAAATTTTCGTTCCTAACTATACTTCGGCCCGGCCTAAGCAACCGAACTAAAAAAACCGGGTTTTTTACAAAAACTGCCGCATAAGTGCCAAGCATTATCGTAAAAAACCCAGTTGCTAGCTACGGGTGCATCTCACGCAAGGCGAATATATCCGTAGGGGCTCTCGCATGACCGCAGTCAATATGAGATGATAACTAATAAGTTATATGCGGTCATGCTTCGCCCTCTTCCTTGCGCCAGATGCACCCCTAGCTACCCGTAAGTAAATGCCAAAAACATCAAAGTTTTCAAACAACTTCTAACCAGAAAGAAGAGTCCTAAGGAACGAAAACGATATCCGAACTGGGACGGAATCCACCCGGTATTTTGGCAAATTGCTGGTTTTTAAACGACAGCGCACCAGTGCTGTTGTTGTATTGGAAATCATTGATTGAAGACACTCCCATCCCACTCCTAGAAATTTGAACTTTATCACCTTCCCAGTAATGAAAGTCTTGGATTAAATCAATACCTTCATAGGCGGGGGTGGAGTAAAAAATGAAATTATCTGCTCCAGCACTACCGAAGAGAGTGTCATTTCCTGGTTCACCAGAAAGATTATCGTTGCCATAACCACCGTCGAGGTAGTCATTACCGAAGGAACCAAGTAAGAGGTCGTTGTCATATCCACCGTCAAGGGTGTCGTTACCAGTCCAACCATCTAAGGTGTCGTTACCCCACTCGCCGTAGAGTCGATCGGCAGAATCGTTATTATAGTTAAATAAACCATTGCTACCGTTGATGTAATCATTACCTGCGCCGCCCCAGACGGTATCCGCGCCTTCTTCGCCATAGAGATAGTCATTATCCTCTTCACCGAAGATCTTGTCATTGCCGAAGTATCCCCACAAGGTATCATGCCCAGATCCTCCATACATCGTATCGTTGCCCGCCCCGCCAGATGAGGAGTCGTTACCCGCTAAGGCATAGATAGTATCAGCCCCGCTAGTACCATCCAAATACGTATCGTTGAATGATGTACCGATAATTGGCTTTGCCATCGGAATTTCTCCTGAAATTTATAGTTTGTTTGGTTGTTTGCTCTGATTCTCAAAGTTCAGAACCAATCTGCCAATTGCGAATTAGATTCACAAGCGATCGATTTTGCGATCGAGCAGATACAAGCTGCCGCGATAGGTGAGTGTCGCACTAAACACATTGCTATGAATCTGAGTTAAATGCGAATTAGAACAATCGGAAATGCCACAATAATTAAACATTATTTAGGTAATTTCCTGATTGGTTGAAATCTAACGCTGCACGCTGATATATCTACTTTGTCCTTAGTGACAGCCAATGTCCAGGACATTTAGACAGTTAAGCTAGCCACTTAAGCTAATATCAAAAAACCACCTAGAGATTAAGATTGAAAGATAAATATTACTAATATTTAATTTGTTTTAGCAGGGTTAGATTCAGCTATTCAGTCAGTTATGCTGTCATCTAAACAAACAAAAGAGTGCCCAATGGGTACTCTTTTGTTTGCATCCAGTATTGTAACTAGCACGCTACTATAGACTTGTAGGGTGCGTCAGATTTTTATGTTTCCCAAAAGGTAGGTTGTTGCGCTTCAGCGCTCTTTCTAAATATAACACTGCGAGCTAAAGATTCGCGGACGCTGTTGGGATGAACTCACTCCTTAGAGTTATTGTGTAGCAAGGTATGCGCCTAACAACTCGATTTACAGTCATACCTCATCTATCGCTCGAAAGGCTATATAAAAGAGCGCTTAAGCGCAACAACATACCTGAAAAGAGCGCTTAAGCGCAACAACATACCTGAATTTTGAAAGAGCGCTTAAGCGCAACAACATACCTGAATTTTGAAAGAGCGCTTAAGCGCAACAACATACCTGAATTTTGAAAGAGCGCTCAAGCGCAACAACATACCTAAGATTTAGTGGGGGCAGAACATCCTGTCTGCCCCGTAAATTGCTGATTGAAAATGGTGTAATATCTGAGTTAAACGGACTTAATGTCAAGTCTGTTTAACTCAGATACAATTCAATTCATCCTCATGGTAATAGCACAATATCTCGGGATACTAAGAAGTCTGCTGGCTTATTCTCAAGAGTGGCAAACTTAACTTGACCGAAGAATAAATCACCAGTAGTCTTGCTATAGCTAAATTGGTCGAGGGAAGTAGCACCAAAACTGCGGTGAATTTCAATTTTGTCAACTTCACTCTTCTGGAAGTCTTTAATGGTGTCAATCCCTGTAGGAGCAAAATAGAATCTGAATCCATCTGCGCCTGCACCACCCCACAGAATGTTATTGCCGGCAAGGTCAATATCGCCACCACCAGCTAAGATATCGTTTCCATTACCCCCATAGAGGATGTCGTTGCCACCACCGCCGAAAAGTCGGTCATTATCATCGTTGCCGTAGAGGATATCGTTACCCTTTAAGCCAGAGATGAAGTCATTTCCACTATCACCTAAAAGTGTGTCATTTCCATCATCACCAAGAATGTTATCATTGCCGCCTCTACCATTGATTTTATCGTCTCCACCCTCACCTCTGATGAAGTTCTTGCCGGCGTTACCTAGAATATAATTATTCAATTCGTTACCGGTACCATCAGCAGCACCTGCATCAGTCAATGTCAGGTTTTCGACGTTTGCGCCTAAAGTATAGGTTTTGGCGGTGACTACTGTATCAATGCCTTCACCTGGTTTTTCGGTAACTAAATCGGCATCATTATCAACAAGAAATTGGTCATTACCTGTACCACCATACATTTCGTCGGCGCCAGAACCACCATAGAGTTGGTCATCTCCAGTACCACCATAGATTTGGTCGTCTCCATCGCCACCATTTAGGAAGTCGTTACCGCCTGCACCAAATAAGTAGTCGCGATCGCCCAAACCATACATCGAGTTGTTGGCATCGTTGCCTACCATAGCATTGTGGGCGTTGTTGCCCGTGCCGTCAATGGCTGCGGTTCCTTTCAAAAACAGGTCTTCGACATTTGCTCCCAAAGTGTAGCTGACGGTGGATTCTACTCGATCGATACCTTCGGCAGTATTTTCGACAACTACGTCAGCAATATTATCGACAAAGTAGGCGTCATTACCGCTACCACCATACATTTTGTCTGCACCAGAACCACCATCAAGCTCATCCTCTCCGGCTTTACCGTAGAGTGTGTCGTTACCTGCAAACCCTGTGAGGGTATCGTTGTCAGGTGTGCCATGTAGTAAGTCGTTATTGGGAGTACCTGGAATGTTAGCCATCTTAATTTTCTCCAAAACAATGATGAATTTGTCTGAACTGTATCGGGCGATAGAAAGTGTCGCGATACGTTAAGAACTTATCTGCAATTTGTGAATTAGAGTGGCAATTTGCAGATACAAGCTGCGGCGATAGGTGAGCGTCGCACTCAAAACTTTGCTGTGAATTTGAGTGAAATGCGAATGGGAACAATAGGAAATACTGCAATACTGAAACAGTATGAGGTAGATTTCCTGATTTGTTGAAATCTAACGCGGCACTCGATATATCAACTTTCTCCTGATTTATGGTGAACGTCCAGGACAGTTAGACATTTAAGCTAGCCACTTAATTTTTGCTGCACTAATTACTGAATCGTTAAGTCTGAAAGCTACGTCATGCAAGATTTTTGGTTTTTACAAAGATGGTCGTGTTTAACGATTCAGTCACTTAGGGTGTAATTCAAAATAATAAAAAATACTTATTGGGTGCAGGTGCATCTCAATGAATGTAAATTTATGAAAAAAGGGCTATAATGAAAAGGCAAGTAAGAACGAAAAAAAAATCAGATAAAAAATGATATGGTGGTTTTCAGAAAGATAAGGTAGGACTGACAGATTCTAGAACCTATAAACGTATAGGGCTAAAGCCCAACAACATACCTCATATTTTTGATAGAGGCTATAGCTTAACACTAAGAATATCTAAAATTTTTTAAGTTATTTTAGGAGTTAAATTGAGGGCTGATGTACAAGTTTGCGGCGGCTGCGGAGGATGAATTAGTTGTGTTTGGTGCTGCCAAACCGGGATACCGCGATCGCGAAGTTGCTGGCTGGATTGATTTTATGCGGCGCCAGAAGATCGATCGAGTTTGCTGCTTGCTTCCTGAGAGACAACTCATCGGCTATTCTGACTTGCTGGGAAGCTATGGAAATGTTTTTGGGTGCGATCGCGTTTGCTGGGCTCCGATCGCAGATTTTGAATTGGCCGATCGCGAAATTTTAGTCGATCGCATTTTACCGTTTTTGGCATCGGCAAATCGATCGGGCGATCGCGCGGTGGTTCACTGCGGTGGCGGAATTGGGCGCACAGGACAGGTTTTGGCTGCTTGGTTGGTTAGCGGGCGGGGTTTTTCTAACCAAAAGGCGATCGCGGCTGTGAAAAAAACTGGCAGAAATCCCTATGAAGCTGCGATCGCTGCTGTTTTCAAAGGTAGAAATCCGTGGAAAGTCGCTGCTGAACTTGATGCTTTGTTGGATGATTGCCGTTGTGCTTTTGATACGGTTGGTAGTGCGGACTTCAGTCCGCATAATGCTGCGGACTGAAGTCCGCACTACGAACCAATCTGATTGTGGTCAATCCACCGGACATGACTAATGACTAATGAGTGATGACTAATCACTAATCAGTGCCGCCGCCACCGCTTCCGCGAAGGGAACCGGCGCATCGAGCTGCAACCAGTGGCTGGTTTCTGGTATCACGGTGGTGGCAATTTGGGGGCGGAGTAGGTGGAGGCTGAAGGGCCAGGAGTTGGCCGGCGCGAGGACTGCTGAGATTTGAGTGCCCGGAGTTGCAAGGATGCGATCGATCGCACCAACTGCATTGTAAGCAAACATACCTTTGTACATACCGATGAGGCGATCGCGCGGCGTGGCCCGGAGGCGGGCGATCGTGGTTTCGCGCGTCGCAGTTGTACCGCCTTCGAGGGCTTGGACGAACTTTTCCTCTGCTGCTGCGCGGTAGCCGTCGCCCGCTAGGGCTGCGAGGAAGGGAACCATCTGTTCTTCGTATACGGAGGGTGGCAGGTAGTTAAAGTCACCGGGAGGATCGGCTAGGATGACGCGGGTGATGCGGGTTGGGGCGGTGGATGCGGTGGCGAGGACGACGAGGGCCCCGAAGCTGTGCCCGATGAGGGCTACTTGGGGGATGTTCAGTGCGTCGAGGACGGCGATGATGTCGGCGGCGCAGCTATCGGGGGTGTAGTCCCCGTCTGCGGGCGGATCGGATGCGCCGTGGCCCCGGAGGTCGATCGCCAGAATGCGCTGGTTTTCTGGTAAATTGGCGCGCAAAAGTGCGATCGTCTCGTCCCAGACTCCGAGGTGGTATGCCATACCGTGTACTAACACGACGGGGATGGGTTGTGGTTCTGCGCTGCTTGCTGCGATCGTATCGGTGAGATTGAGTCGCCCCGCTGGGCCGGTGACAGTTGCAATGTGCATAAAATACTTGGACTTTAACGTTGTTCGGATTGGTCCGCAAAAGCGGACTTCAGTCCGCAGCATTATGCGGACTGAAGTCCGCTTTTGCGGACCTTAATCTGCTGTCGCCCAGCCACTTATTTTACTCAACGATCGCCTCATTTAAGCTTGTTTTTCTTAAGTCGGCTCTCCCTAAATTTGCACCTCTTAAATCGGCATTTTTAAAGTTAGTATTGCTTAAATCTGCCCAACTCAAATCTGCACCTCTTAAATCGGCGTCTGATAAATTAGCACCAGCTAAATTAGCCCTCACAAGTTGCGCTCCACTCAAATTGCTGCCGCTCAAATTTGCTCCTGGCAACTGTGCTGCTGTTAAGTTGGCTTTGCTTAAATTAGTGCTGCCCAGGTCAGCTATATTCAATTTGGCATAACTCAAATCAATATTTTCCAAGCAAACTTCACGCAATTGGGCGCATCTCAAGTTGGCATTAATAAAAAATCTTTCTCCAACAGCGTAACGGCGCAGAAATTCGTCAACTCCCAGTCGAATTAAAATTGTTTCGCAAGCATTTTGGTAGCACCACGATGTCTCCACCAAACTAGCGGCTGCTTCAATTGCCACCTTGTCAGATTTAGGTATAACCAAGCTATTGCAGCCATCCCAGTCACCGTTGAGCATGAATGCCATGTCAGAAGCTGCTGCAATTGAGTCGCACAGCAAAACGGTTTCTTGCTTGGGTTGCAGCCAGTTCATTAAACCGAGCAAACTCTGGTTTTTCACTGTTTATTCATGATTTATTTATCTTTCTTAATTATAGGTGAAATTATTTTTAATGTCTTGAAATGGGTAAGGTGCGCCTAGCGCACCTACCCTTAGAGTTCTGGAAATTAGTCTTAGATATCGCAGCAGCCAGAAGGCACTTGTCAGTATCTGACTGATGGCTGACGACTGAGGACTGATGATTAATCAGTTGTACTAACGTGGTCGATGCGTTCTAATTGCCAGAGAATTTGGTTGCCCTCGCGGCGCACGCGAGAAACTACCCAGTTGCGCCACACCCAGTTGTCTCCGCGGCTGGTGACAGCGCTGGCATTTACATCCATCAAATCAGCCAGTTCAGAACTGGTAATCAAGTAGCCTTTGGTGGCAACTTCGTCAGCTATGTGCAACGTCTCGATCAGGTTGCGGAGTTCCTGAACCCTCACCTCGCGGGGTAAGTTCTCCAGGGTATCGGCTGTTGAATCCATCATGGTAGAGTTGGAGATCGGAAGGTCAGAAGTTATGACATAGGATTCTATCGTTTTGTTACCAGTTGTGTCCGTTTCTTCCAAAACAATTGGGTTTTCAATGTCTGGGGGCGATGCCTCCCTGTTCGCCCCAGCCTCATCTGCTGTTGGTTTGTGCTGTTGCAGTTGGGGGGTGCGATTGTGCGAGAAGCTGCGGGCGATTTCGTCGCACCTGTCGTTGTAAAAGTCGCCGGAGTGGCCGCGGACGTGTTCCCATTTGATTTGGCGCGAGTTCAGCTTGTCTAGCAGGTGCCAGAGGTCTTGGTTGACGACATCTTTGCCGGTTGAGGTTTTCCAGCCTTTGTTTTTCCAGCCTTGAATCCATTTGGTGATGCCGTTTTTAACGTATTCGCTGTCGGTGTAAACGGTGACTGGTTCGGTTTGACCGGAATTGGCAAAAAATTCGAGTGCAGCGACGGCAGCCTGCATTTCCATGCGGTTGTTGGTGGTTTGAGGGTCTCCCCCTCCGAGTTCGTGACATTTGCCGTCGGCGAAGCAAACTACTGCACCCCAACCGCCGGGGCCTGGGTTGCCGGAACAAGCGCCGTCTGTGTACAAGCTTTTGATTGTGGGAGTTGTCATGGGTTAATTAATTTGTTATTTACGATTATTTTGTTCGCGGGTGCGATAATTGAGGGAAATTGCGATCGACTGTAGCTGTTATGAAAAACGCCAACTTAAAGATTAAAAAGGTCGGGCTATTTATTTGTCCGTTTTCTTTGTTAATTTTTAATACTTTCGCACAGGCGCAAACAGTCGTGCCTGCTGCTGACGGTACTGGCACTGCTGTCACCCGCAGCGGCAACCGCTACGATATTAACGGTGGCAGTTTGTCGGGAGACGGGGCGAATCTTTTTCACAGTTTTGGACAGTTCGGCTTGAATGAAGGTCAAGTTGCTAATTTTCTGACTAATTCGGCTATTCAAAATATATTAGCTCGCATTGCTGGCTCGAACCCTTCGCTAATTAATGGTTTAATTACTGTCACGGGCGGCAATTCTAATCTGTTTTTAATTAATCCGGCGGGGATGATGTTTGGCCCGAACGCGAGTTTGAATGTGCCGGGTGCTTTCACTGCAACTACTGCGACGAATGTCGGTTTTGGTTCTAATTGGTTTAATGCGGCAGGTACCAATAATTTTAGTGCCTTAGTTGGTGCGCCAAATGCTTTTTATTTTGGGGGGAATCAACCGGGAAGTATTGTTAATGCTGGCAATTTGGCTGTGACTCCGGGGCAGAGTTTGACTTTGCTGGGCGGTACTGTTGTGAGTACGGGGCAGTTGTCGGCACCGGGCGGGCAAATTACTGTGGCTGCTGTTGGGGGCGAGAATGTTTTACGCATCACTCAACCGGGGCTTTTGTTGAATTTGGAAATAGCAACTAATCCTAATTTAGGGAATTCTCCACAAGGTTTAAATGCTGTTTCTTTGCCGCAGTTGCTGACAGGTTCTGGCCAAAATCAGGCGGCGGGTGTTGCGGTTGCTGCGGATGGTAGCGTGCGGCTTGTGGACTCTGGTTTGCAGGTGAATTCTGGGGATGTGGCGATCGCTGCTGGGACTACAGCAGATTTCAGCGTGGAGGGCGGGCACGGGGGCACCGCCCCTACGGAAACCGGCTTGTCTGTACTTCCGCAGGTGAATGCGGGAAGTGCGACTGTTTCGGCTGCGGGAAATCTGACGTTAGCGGGGGCTAGGCTGCAAACTGCGGGGGATTTGAACTTGCTGGCACGGGATGCGGTGCGGGTTCGCGATCGCGTGCAGAATCCTTTTTTGGCACAAGCTGGGGGGAATTTAGAGATTCGGGCCGATCGCGCGATCGACATTCTCACCTTAAACGCTACGGGCGGCTTATCTCTTCCCCCGCAATTCCAAAGCGGCGGCAATTTGAGTTTAGTCAGCAACGGTGTAATTTCTGGGGATGCTCACTTTGCTTCGAGGGGCAATTTTTCGGTGCGGAATCTGTCGGGAATGCCGGGAAATTTTGTCAGTTTATTTGACCCGATTATCAGTTCCGAAGGTGATGTTTTCTTTGGAGATTATACGGGGGTTTCGCTGAAAGTTGAGGCGAGGGGCAGCATTGTGGGCGAGGAAATTACAATTACTGGCCCGGATGTTGCATTGCGGACTGAAAATGCGAATCCCGACGATCCAGATATTGCTATTTTAACCAGGAGTCCGGCTTTGATTCTGCGGGCGGGAGTAGCAAATTTGGCAAATCCGGTGAATGTTTCTCCTGACAGTTTGGGCGAGGATGCCAGTTTTACTCCCGGGCCTGTTTTAGGCAGTAATTTGATTGCTGTGGAAAATATTGTAGCAGGCGGGCCGGTGATTTTGTCGGCGACGGGAAATGTGGCAACTAGAGATATTAATGGCGGTCAAATTAATCTCGAAAGCAGGCAAGGGGCGGTGATAGTTGGAGGTAGATTAACGTCTGGTTCGACGATTAATATTCAAGCTGTTAATAATATTATATTGAGAAATGACATCGCTCCGGCTGATATCAACGGCAATATTACTGTGAATTCGACTGCGGGTAATATTGTAACGGGTGCGATCGACACTGGGAATTCTGGGGCGATCGCACTTACAGCATCCGGCAATGTCAATTTTGGGACTTTGCGGGGTTCTCAAGTTAATGTTACCAGCAACTCCGGCGCTCTGGGAACGTTGAACGAACCCAATACAATTGTGCCGAATACTTCACCTGCCAGCGTTACAGCCACCGAGAATCTCAGTTTGACAGCTCCTGGAGGCTTAAACGTGGGGAACCTCACGGGTGCGACTGTTACCGCCACCAGCAGCACCGGAAGTGTCGCTACGGGTGCGATCGCCTCTGCGGGAGATGTCAGAGTTGTAGCGGGAGGGCAAATCAGTACAGCGCCCATCACTGTTAATCCGGCCGCCACAAATCCCGTTAATCCTACTACTCCCACAGTCAATCTGGACGCGAACACTAATATTAATGTAGCCTCGGTTAATGCTCCCACTGCCACCGTTGCTTTGAGAGCAACCAACAACTTAACTGCCGGAAATTTGCAGGGGGGAACCGTGGATGTTTCCAGCACTGCGGGGAATATTACAACTGCTAATACTGCATCAACAGGAAATATCAATGTCAGAGGTGCGGGGAATGTAATTTCAGGAAATTTGCAGGGTATTGGAGTTAATGTCACCAGCAATTCGGGAACTGTTACTACTGGTAATACCAACGCAACAGGTAATGTTGATTTGACGGCTTCGGGCAATTTAACTGCGGAAAATTTGCAGGGAGTTGGAATTAATCTTAACAGCACTGCGGGAAATGTCACCGCTGGTAATATAACCGCTTCCGAACAAGTTGGGATTTCGGCGGGGCAGCAAATTCAAACCGGGACTGTTAATATTACTCGCCCTACCGCACAGCCTGTTAATCCCCTGGCGGCGGTAAATCTCAATGCTCAAAATAATATTAGCGCGGCCGGGATAAATGCTCCTGCTGCGAGCATTGTTTCGAGAACACCTACTAATTTTACTGCGGGGAATTTGCAAGGAAATACTGTTGATGTTATTAGCGGTGGCAATATTGCGATCGGCAATACTGTGTCAACGGGAAATGTCAATTTACAAGCTGCGGGAAATGTGACTGCGGGTAATTTGCAGGGAGTTGCTGTTGATGTTAATAGCCGCCGGGGAAATGTTATCACTGGGAATATTAATGCTGCGGAAATTGTGGAAATTTTAGCGGCAGGGCAAATCAGAACTGAGGCAATAAATGTTAATGTTTTGGGACGCGATCGCAATCCCGCAGTCAATATTAACGCTCAAAATGATATTAGCATTGCATCAATCAATGCTCCGGGCGGTACGGTGAATATCGAGACTCCGGGTTTGGTGCGAGTGACGGGTACTTTTGACCAAAACGGCACTCCTGTGAGTATCTCGACTGTTGGCGGCACTCAACCGGGTACTGTGAGGATCGCCCACGGGGGCGGGGATGTCAATCCGCCGACGCCCTTTGCGGTGGGAAATCCGACGACTAACGGGACTGCTGGGGCGATCGCGAGCAATGCTTCTGGTACGATTACTGAGGGACAATCTTTCATCAATTCTTACACTCAGGGCAATAGTGCGATCGTCACTACCAACCAACCAATTAATCCCGACAATCCCAACAATCCCAACAATCCCAACAATCCAAATAATCCCAACAATCCACTGAATCCACTGAATCCAAATAATCCCAACAATCCAAATAATCCCAACAATCCGAATAATCAGAATAATCAGAATAATCCACTCAATCTCAACAATCAGAATAATCAGAATAATCCACTCAATCCAAATAATCCACTCAATCCCATCGATCGCAATAACCCAAATTCGCCGCCACCATCCCCAAGCGGTAGATTTCCCTTAGATAAATCGCGAGCGATTTTTCCCGATTCCAACCAACCCTTTAACCCCGAACAGCGGCAGAACCAAAATAGAATATCCCGAGATTTAGGAAAACCCGGAGAAAGGATACCACCGGAAAGAATGCAATCTCCGAGAGGACTCAGAAATTTCCTCAGTGGAAATCCCAGAGAACCCGTTTTTGGGCCACCATTTCGCAGTGACATCAGCAGGAACTTGGATGCCGGCCAAATATCCGCAGCTTTACCTCTGCTGGAAAAATCTTTTGGTCAAGAATTCGAGCAATATTTCGGTCTTAACATCAGCAAGGATTTACTATCGGCAGACGACATCAAGAAAAAATTAGTATCGGTGGGCGCAGAAACGAAAACGAAACCCAGCTTAATTTATCTGTTTTCGCGATCGGAAAAATTAGATTTAATGTTAGTAGATTCTTGCGGTGCAGTGGTTCACAAAACTGTGCCGGAAGCGCACCGGGAAGAACTGCTGAAACTTGTAACTACGTTCAGGAATGAGATTACTAATCCAGCCAGACGTAATACTACGAGTTATCTATCATCTGCCCAAAAGCTTTATAAGTGGATGGTTGAGCCTTTGGAGGAGAATTTGAAAAAGTGCGAAACTGATACTATTTCTTTTGTAGTCGATCGCGGTTTGAGAGGTATGCCCTTTGCTGCTTTGCACGACGGAAAGCAATTTTTGATCGAAAAGTACAATCTCAGCCTCATGCCCAGCATTAACTTAACAGATACTCGCTACGTAGATATCAGAAAATCTCAAGTTTTAGCAATGGGTGCGGATCAATTTTCGGAGTTGAATCCTTTACCGGCGGTTCCTGCGGAAATAGCGGCTATTTCGCGAGAATGGCCGGGAGTTAGTTTTCTGAATGAGGGTTTCACCTTCGATAATTTGAAGCGACAGCATCAAAGCCGACCTTTTGGGATTATTCACTTAGCTACTCACGGCGAATTTCGTCCGGGGCTGCCGAATAATTCTTTTATTCAGTTGTGGGATAGTCGGTTAAGACTGAACCAATTGCGTGATTTAAGATTGAATAATCCGCAGGTAAATCTATTAGTTTTAAGTGCTTGTCGGACTGCGGTGGGTGATGAAAGTGCGGAGTTGGGTTTTGGGGGTTTGGCGCTGCAAGCGGGGGTGCAAACGGCTTTGGGGAGTTTGTGGTATGTTTCGGATGAGGGTACTTTGGGATTGATGGCTGAGTTTTACCAGCATTTGAAGACTGCGCCAATTAAGGCGGCGGCACTGCGAGAAGCGCAAATTGCGATGTTGCGGGGAGATGTGCGTTTGGAGGGCGGCAGGTTGCGGGGTTCGAGTCGGGGTGAGGGAGTGGAGTTGCCGCAATCTTTGCAAGGGTTTGCGGATTTGCAGTTGTCGCATCCTTATTATTGGTCGGCTTTTGTAATGATTGGGAGCCCGTGGTGAAGCAGGATTAAAAATTAATGTAAGGTAGAAATTTGCACCGGACTTTCAGGATTAATTAATTGACAATATTGGTAAAGTAAAGTAAGATGGAAAACTAGATAGTTAACTATAAGATATTAGACAGAAAATGACAAGGAAGAAAGTCATAAAGGCATCATAAGTAGATTGGTTCAATCAAAGACAAAATATTCGATAGTGTAGGAATCAATTAAAATAAAATGAGTAACCTAGCTGAGCAAAAATCAAGTAGCAGTCGAATTTCTTGGATAGACAATTTAAGAGCTTTTGGTATGTTATCGATCATCTTGGTGCATACAGGGCGTCTAGATAGTAAATTTGATTTATATGTAAGTGCATTGGTTATGCCTTTATTTTTTTTAATTTCTGGATTTTTTGTCAAAGAATCTATTAAACAACAAAAATTTATTGATTTTGTCAAAATCCGGGCTCAGCGGCTACTAATTCCTTATCTAAGTTTTGGCATTTTTAGCTACATCATGTGGTTTTTCATAATAGGAAAAATCAAAAAAGATGTGCTACCTATAAATCCAATAGTACACTTTTTGACTAATATTTTTTACGGGGTTGGAGGTTGGGGATGGCTAGATTTTAACATTACGCTTTGGTTTTTTCCATGTTTGTTTGTCACGGAAATACTCTTCTTTTTCCTAATTCGTTTACCGTCTCGTAAAAGCCTAGGAGTTGCGCTGTTTAGTTTATCTGTTATTGGCTACTTTTTGTTTGAAGTAGTCGATAGCGAAAAATTTAGACTGCCCTTTGGCCTTGACATTGCCTTAACAGCAGTAGTTTTCTACGGTTTAGGCTATTTAGTTAAACCTCATGTTTTGAATGATGGCTTTAAAGCGTGGTATCAATGGCCATTTTTGCTACTGGGAACATTAGCTTATATCGTGTTTTCAAATCTCAATGAGCCAAGTGCTTTTATTATTGGAAATTTTGGTAAAAACTATTTCTATTTTTACTTAGCTGCACTGTCGGGAATATTATTTTGGGCACAGATTTCTCGATTGATTAAGCCGAATAAGCTTTTTACAGAAATCGGTAAAAATACTCTGGTAATTTTTCCGTTGCATCTGTTGCTATTTCCATTTTTTACAGGTGTTTTAGTCTATGTGTTTAAAGTACCTAAGAGTGCGATAGAACACTCAAATATTGTTGCCTTAGCTTACACGATATTATCTGCATTGATCCTGATTCCGATCGCTTGGGGTTTGAATCGCTATGTGCCATTTTTACTGGGATACAGCCCTCAGAGAAAAAGTATCAATCAGTGAATGCTCGCACTTGTGCTGAAGACATTTATAGTGAAGTTAACTGGTTTAACTGATTTTATCGGGAAAGGTCGATCGCCCGTATGTTGCAGTTAGCAGGGGCGATCGACCTTTTGAGCTATTTTTTCGGTTTTGTGCGCCACCAGGTGATGCTGGCTGAGAAAAGGGCGATCGCGCTTTTTGAGAATTTGGGGTAAAAGAGCGATCGCTTGACTCAATCTTCACCAAGAAGATTTATTTATTATTGACTGGATCTGAAAGAGCTGGGAAGGGATGAAGGTGTTAGGTTATAGCCATCAATGCTAAAGTTTTTGCTAGGAAATCCCATGTGAAGATGAACTCCCGTCCATACAGCGCACTTCGGGTTTAAAGGGGCTAAAGAAGCAACAACACCAATTTGATCTCCTTGATTATAGGTTTTACCCCTCGAAATACTACTAGCAGCGACGTGAATTAATGAGTAATATTGCCCATTAGAAGCTTGTAATTGGATCGCCCAATGATTATTGCCAGCATTGCAAGCGGATATAACTGTTGACTTAATAGGAGCAAGAACTGCTTGACCACCGTTTAATCCGAAATCCAAACTGCTCAAACCATAGCCATCAGTATGCCAAGTTTGATTGCGCGAAACCGGCCCTCCACGCCAAGGCAGTTTCCATGTTGTTGCTACAACATTAGCACTGCTTTTCCAGCGTTGGTTTGCATTATTACGCTCGCACTTAATTAGATGAATTCTGCCATTATTACTACGACTAGGAGAATCAACACAGAAATCACTTTTTCCACTATTTCCCGCACTACGGCGGATCAAAAACTCTCCATTGCCAACATTTTCTAAATGCCAGTTTTGATCGACATCGTTACCATTGCAAGGCCAGACATTAATTTCCCTATTATCGGCAAGATAATGAGCATTTAAGCACTTTCCTGTAGAACGATGACGTAACAGTGTTCCCCATTTACCATTCGATGAGATGTCAAATTGTTGGTCTGGATCGTTACTATTATGTTGATAGATAGACATCCGAGGATTACCCTCAATTAACCGAAAAGAGTTATTTGTATTCAGTGCATATCCGCCATTTACCTGAAAAGTTTCCCAGGCTTGAGCTGCTGCTTGTGCGGTAACAGCTAAAAAAAGACTAGCAATGGCGATTGCAGCAATTTTTTGAATTTTATTGAAATTCATTGTCATACTCCTTTAATGCTGAGTAATTGGATTAGTTACGACGGGAATATTCCAGCCCATTTTTTTTGCAGTATCAGAGCTAAAACAGGCAATATCACCACCTTTTTCCCGACAGACTTGGGCATTCAACCAATAAGGTTTACTCCATTTATCCCATTTAATATTGGCAGTAGCATTGATTGTTTTTGGTTGAGCTTCTGATTCTACATCAACCGGATCTCCACCTCCTGCTTTGGCTGTATCACCTGAAAACACAATAGCTAATTCCAGAATCAGTAAAACAGTCAATCGCAATACAATATTTAGTGATTTTGACATTTTGTTTTGTCTAGCGAGTTTTGGGTTGACTAGGAAAACAGCGAGGATGAAATCAAAATTACCAACTTAGAGTTTTCACTTAGGTGATTCATACTTGAATTGCCTAATAAAACTATATTGCAATGGCTATTCAAAAAAGGCAATACATAAAGTTCACCATCTTTTACCCTCTGTTCAGTGATAAAGTTCATAAATTTCATAAAGTTAATAAATTTTTTGGTATAATTTTTATAAGAAATCTGGAGTTGGCTAAATTATGGATATTGAAGAAGTGTTAAGATGGTTAAATCTGTCGGTAGAGGAGTACACAGGAGAGGAGCTAAGCGTACTGCGAAGGGAGATTATTACCCAATTCTGGGAGGGTAAGACATATGAGGAGATGAAGGTTTCTAACTATAAGGTTAGCTATATAGAAACAAATTTAGGTCCCAAGTTATTGAAACTACTTTCAGAGGTGACAGGAAAAAAGATAACTAAAAAAAACCTTCGCATAGTTCTGGAAGAGGCCATGAAGGAACGATCGCACGCCTCACCTCCACAGACACCGCCGCCGCAAGTGGCGATCGCTCACCCCAGTCAAGCTCAACACGATCAAAGCTTTGCACTCCCTGAAAAAATCGCACCTGTCAAGAATTGGGTAGGGCGATCGCGCGAACTCGATACCCTAAAATCCCAGATTTTCGATCCAGATACCAGGGCTATTACAATCACCGCCGTTTGTCTCGTTGGTTTAGCTGGGATTGGCAAAACCACTCTCACCAGTCAGCTAGTCCGCGAGCTACAAGCTGAAAACGCCCCTTTTACCGTTGCAGCTTGGGAAACTTTGCGATCGCCCACTGGCAAAGCCCCTGGATTTGATAGCATTATTGATTCTCTATTGTTCACCCTTTCAAATGGCGAAATTTCTGCCGCTACTACTCAAAATGACTGTCGTCAAAAGACAGAGATGTTGATAAGATTATTGAAAAAACAATCTTGTCTAATTGTGCTGGATAATGTCGAAACTGTCTTGCAAACGGGGCAAGCTTCCAGAACAGGGTATTTTGGCTCTTCTGGGTTTGCGGTGAAAACTGTATAATATAGGAACTTTACGCTAGAGGCTAAGCTTATGGATTTTCATCTTGACGGATTACTCAATTTG
>NZ_JAEQCI010000244.1:0-2156 GCF_020738565.1 Microcoleus sp. PH2017_12_PCY_D_A
GCAAATTGAGTAATCCGTCAAGATGAAAATCCATAAGCTTAGCCTCTAGCGTAAAGTTCCTATATTATACAGTTTTCACCGCAAACCCAGAAGAGCCAATGATCCTACTAATTTGGGTAGATTTGAGCGGAAGATAACCGAGGAAATTAACAAGAGAGAAGCCCCCACTTTTGTGGAGGGCAAGCCTATTCCAATCAATATGGAAGAGCGCTCTTTTTTTGATGTTTACGAGCTGGATTTTGGCAGATTAGATGACGAGCCACCGCTAGTGATTGCGGGGAATGATGCTCAAATTGCCCTGCAAGCTTCGCTACTGAGAGCCTTGGATCAGATGCTCACTTCTCGCGGTCTGGGTTCATTTAATTTCTGGGAATGGGCCAAAAGATTTGAAATTGGTTTTGAGGGATTTGAGAGCCCCGAGCTAAAAAAGATGCGAGGTGGCAAAAATAAAGAGGTTTGGCCGGGAGTAAAGCGCGAGCATCGACCCTTGATCCGGGAATTAAAGCCTGGTGATGCGCTTGGGGACATTGACTTCAAACTGGTACAGTTTTTCCCAAACAGAAGCGAGAAAGAAGAGTGGAAGCTGTTTACCGGCTCGTACCGAGAAATAGCTCAGCAAATCATCATTTGGTGGAATCAAAAAGAGGGCGGTGCTGTTAGTAGCGGCGCTACTACTTCTCGCCTAACCTCCGACATTTCGCAACTAAGTAAACACCCATATATCAGCTTGTACTTTCGCGAGCTACCAGCCTCTGCTGGGGGTAGAGGTGGCACCCAATTAGAAAGTGAAATTAGCTTCAGGTTAATGGATATGGTGGAATACGAGGGACTTATTCCCGGCAAATCCGTGATTTCAATTGCAGATATCAAGCGATTCAAAAATACGATCTAGCGAACTTTTAACGCCACTCCTGACAAGCCATATCAAATTCAGCGGGGGCGTGGAAGCTACACCTATAATAACTGGCCGTTGGGATATAAATTGTGGTTGCTGGGAAATTCAGCATCGGAGGCAGAGCGAGTATTTAAGGATGTTTTGAAAATCCAAAACCATACATTTGATGAGATTTATATGGGTATAGGAGCAAGCAGGAACCCCGCCAAGAAGTACCCAATATCCCAGCCTAAAAAGAAAGTCATTGGCGAGGACAAGTCTTTGCCAAACCAAAGGCAGACTGGGATTGTGACTTTCCGCTGGGCAAAATTGGTATTGCCCATGACCAAGGAAACTTTAGTTCTGGTCTCACGAGAAACTAGAACTAAAGTTGATGAAAGGTTGAAATAGTAAACTATAGAAGTTTTACTTAATCGTCAGCAACCTCTGCTCAGCAATTTTTTGGTAAGCAGGTTGCTTGTGCTTTTTGAAAAGTATGACTGCCTGCTGGAAGTTTGCTTTGGCTTTGGCTTTGTTGCCAATTTTTTCGTAAGCGTCACCCCGATTGAGGTAGGTAGTGGCGTCATTGGGGGGCAATATCCCAATTTTCAAGGCACTGTCAAAACAGTCGATCGCATTTTCGTATTTTCCAAGTGCCACGTAGCTTCTGCCGATTTTAAAGTTAGATTCTGCGGATTTTTGCACCAGCGGGCGGTGCTTTTTCTTGAACTCCTCAGTCTCTTCTTTGTTGTGAAAAAGGGCGTCAATTTCCATTTCAAGCAAGCTCCCATCCTTAACAGATTCATTCAGCAAAGCCGCGCTCGCCTCATTGTGTTTTCTGATAGCTTCTTGGTGCTTCCCTGCTGCTGCCAACTTGTCTCCCACGCCCTCCAGTGTACCGGAATCGCCAGTAGTTGCCCGTCCTTCAATTTCAGTAAGCCCGTCTGCGTAGCAGGTGTTTTTGTACTTTTCGTCAAGCTTAGCTTCATTTTGCCTTGGGGGTATTGAGGGCGTTGTAGATTCTGTAGGGTTCGTTTCGATCGGGATTGGGATGGGCGCTGGTACGGGTATCAGCGTACAGCCGCCACACAAAACTGCGATCGCCAATATTGTTCGTTTTGCAGGGTGCATATTAAAAATCCCAAGAATGCCACTTCGAGAATTTTCCCAGGATTTGGATACCAAGGGAGTCGCGGACAAATAAAATACCAGTCAAAATGGGATAATCGTGATATCCCATTTTGGTAAAGTTTCAGAACGTTGCCATGAGGGCAAATACTGT
>NZ_JAEQCI010000045.1:0-40197 GCF_020738565.1 Microcoleus sp. PH2017_12_PCY_D_A
CAACAATTAGGGCAACTAATTTCTAATGTCATATCACGCTATGGGAAACACTTCTCTAATTATAGCTTACTCCGATCCTTTCCTTCAGGGCACTACCAAGGACTTTAGTCCTTCTTGCTTGCAAGGTTTGTAGTAAGGACTTTAGTCCTTCTTGCTTGCAAGGTTTGTAGTAAGGACTTTAGTCCTTCTTGAATGTGGGCTAAAGTCCTCACTACAAACCAAATTCGATCTGATAGAACTCAGAAGTTTACTTGCACATGATCAAGTTTCCAGCCGAGATGAATCCCGGAACAGGGGCTGAAATCTCAACCCAATTGCGGTCTTCTCCATTCTTATCTTTGACTAACTGGAAATTCGGCACAAGCGTTACTTGACCGTTAGCGGGTACGCCGCCTTTAACTGTCGCAGTCTTTGAAGGCTCCGCACGAATAGCCAGACCTTTCGGTGCTACGCGAGGTTCTACTTGGCGACACAGGCTGACGGGGCCCGTTGTTGGTGCTGGTGTTGGCGCAGGTGCTGGTGCTGGTGTTGGTGCAGGTGCTGGTGCTGGTGCTGGTGCGGGCGCAGGTGCGGGTGCGGGTGCGGGCGCAGGTGCGGGCGCAGGTGCTGGTGCGGGTGCTGGTGCGGGTGCGGGTGCTGGTGCTGGTGCGGGTGCTGGTGCTGGTGCGGGTGCTGGTGCTGGTGCAGGTGCTGGACTTGGGGAAGGAGCTTGACTAATTGTGCACGATGCTAAATTAGCCTCGTTGTTAGGGTATCCGGTAGCTATATACCCTTTTACGGGAGCAGTAATTTGAATCCAGAGGCGGCCGTCGGAGGCTTTAACAGAAGTAGCGCCTTGGAACAGCGTGACCTGAGTATTCATGGCTACACCGCCAACTCTCGCGGATTTGGGGTCTGGGTTCTGGCGAACTGTCAAACCTTCTTTGGGAGTTACTTTGCGGCAAAGGGTGTCAGCTTGGGCGATTTGAAAGGTGGCGCTGTCTTCAAAGGAAATATTTTCTGCATCCTGACTGGTGGATGCTGCTGGGGTAGTTACACCGATCGCAGTCGCCTGCACACTTCCGGCTACAATGGCGATCGCACCCAGCAATGCAGCGGGTTTGTTCCAGCAATTCAAGTTTTTCATCCGTTCAACTCCTCAATCTAATCAAAACCATTATCTTTATTGCTGGTCAATATAGCAAAAAAAGCGATTTATCTTCCAGAAAAATGCTGTCCGTAACACAATACTGCCTGCAAGTCAATTTTTATTTGTATAAATTAATGCAGCGTAAGATTTAACTAACGCGAACGGGAAGTCCCGCACTCTATCCGTTTACAAGGATGAGGGACGGGATGAAAGCGCAGCCAGAAGCAAATTGAGCGATAGCGAATCAATATCAATTCTATCTGTTATAATCTTATCAGTATTCGACACTCTTGATAAATGTATAAAGCATACAAGTATAGAATCTATCCCACAAATGAGCAAGAAAACTTGCTTGCCAAGTCTTTTGGCTGTGCGAGATGGTTCTGGAACTATGCTCTAAACTTGTGTCAAGAAACCTATAAAAATACTGGTAAAGGATTGTCCAGAGGATACATACAAGGCTTACTTCCTGCTCTCAAGAAAGAATATGAATGGTTGAAAGAACCATATTCTCAATGTTTACAAGTAGTCGCATTGAATTTATCCACTGCCTACAAGAACTTTTTTGACAAAAGGGCAATGTTGCCTAAGTTCAAATCAAAACATAGTCGGCAGTCGATTAGTTATCCCCAAAACGTCAAATTTGACGGTGACTATATCAATCTGCCTAAGATAGGATTGGTTCATTATAAGCGTCATCGTGATTTTGAAGGTGATATTAAAACTGTTACTGTATCGCGCAATCCTGATGGTAAATACTTTGTATCCGTCTTGATTGACGATGGCAAGGCTAACCCTGAATCAGTACCAGTTGATAAAGCTGTTGGTATTGATGTGGGATTAACTCATTTTGCGATTACCAGTGATGGCTCTAAGTTCACTAATCCTAAATTATTTGTCAAGCGTCAGCGCAATCTAAAGCGCAAACAACAAAAGCTTTCTCGCAAAAATAAAGGCAGTCAAAACCGTAAAAAGGCAAAGTTGGCAGTGGCAAAAGTTCACTCCAAAATTGCCAGATGTCGTGAAGATTTTCTACAGAAACTATCCCGCAAGATAGTCAACGAAAACCAAGTTATTGCAGTAGAGAATCTCAACATCAAAGGTATGGTCAAGAATCATAACTTAGCCAAGGCGATTAGCGATGTTGGCTGGGGTATGTTTTGCACAATGCTTAAGTACAAGGCTGAAAGTGAAGGTAAACAATACATTGAGATCGATCGATGGTTTCCTAGCTCAAAAACTTGTCATATCTGCCTAAATCAAGTTGAGCATCTCACTCTTGATGTTAGGGCATGGACTTGTAAGCATTGTGGTACTCATCATGACCGTGATGTAAATGCGGCGATCAACATTAGAAATGAAGCCTTGCGGATTCTGGCGTTAGGAACTAGCGCGAATGCCTGTGGAGGGGATGTAAGTCGAAGAGGTAAAACTTCGGTTTTGTTGGACGCTATCCCCGTTGAATCAGGAAGCCAGCGCTGTACCGGTTAGACGGTCGGCGTCTGGTAGTTCACGCGAGGAAAAATTAACCTGCTGCGCCTGTAAATTGCTCGTTATGGTAGAACCCGAGAAGGGGAGACGGAGAGGGAGAGAGGGAGAGGGGAGAGGGGGAGAGAGGGAGAGGGGGAGAGGGGGGAGAGTCAACAGTCCACTGTTTAAATGTGTGACAGGCGATCGCACTTTACTTAAAATTACCGCAAAGAGCGCCAATCGCTAGCATTAGTTGAAGTCCCCTAACCGCGGCTGTGGAGTCAATTGTTGAATCGCAAATAACAAATCTAAAATAGAGTGTTGAATCCACACATCTCGGCTGTGGAGTCAAATCTAAAATCTAAAATCTAAAATCGACTGACTTTCCTTCTTTCAATCTATCAAAAGACGGATTTTTTCTAAGAAGTGGGCGCAGGATAACCTCTATCTGGAGAATGGTTTAGCCGATCGCGCAAATCGAGTAAAAATAGAATGTCATATCTCATTTGGTATTCTATGAAACTGAATTATTTTACCAAACGGCTTTCGACTGTCGGGCGCTGGATGGCTGCAACTGTTCTTTGCTTGTGGGCGATGGTCTTCGTTTGGTCGGGTGGGTTTTTCTCGAACAACGCAGCGATGGCCTCTGGTGCTGTAAACTCGATCGCAGCAGCAGATATGGGCGATGCGGTTCAAGAAAAAGCTAGCAAAGATGCTGGAAGAGCCAAAAACTTCATCCGAGATACAGAAGAGAAGGTTAAGGAAACAGCCAAGACAAACGCTGCTAAAGTCGATCGAGCATCAGAAGATGGTAGTGTAGCCGAGGGCAAAGCCAAGAAAGACGCAGCTACAATCGAGAAAAGAGCAGAGGAAGATTCAGCTCGCACTCAAAAAGCAGTTGATAACACAAAGAATGCCGTCGAGCGGACTGTTGACAGCATCAAAGGTGCTTTTAGCAAGTAGAAAATAAATCAAGTAGGTTTGTAGTGAGGACTTTAGTCCTTCTTTATCCGGACTAAAGTCCTGACTACAAACATTTTTTTTTTACAGGTTTGTAGTGAGGACTTTAGTCCTTCTTTATCCGGACTAAAGTCCTGACTACAAACATTTTTTTTTTACAGGTTTGTAGTGAGGACTTTAGTCTTTCTTTATCCGGACTAAAGTCCTGACTATAAACCAAGATTAGCACGGATCTGTTCGGACAGGATATTAAGTTTTTTGCCCTTGTCTGCTCGATCGAAACTCAAAACATCGATATACATTGACCAAAAACTCTAGACAAAGCGTGAAACCGATCGCAAGCCATGCTTTAAAATTGTCGCAAAAAGCGCAAATCGCTAGCATAAACCCGGCGAATATCGTCAATTTCATAAAGTACCATAGCGAACCGCTCCACACCAAAACCTGCCGCAAACCCAGTATACTTTTCTGGATCTAAACCGACTCCTTTAAGAACATTCGGATCGACAGCACCGCAGCCCAAAACTTCCAGCCATTTGCCGTTCCACTGCAAATCAACTTCAGCAGAAGGTTCTGTAAACGGAAAGTAACTCGTGCGGAAACGAATCGGCAAATCTTGGCCGAACATTTGTCGCAAAAACTCTTTAATCGTGCCTTTCAAGTCAGTAAATGTCAGATTTTCACCAATTGCTAAAAGTTCTATTTGGTGGAAGACTGCCGCGTGAGTAGCATCGACAGTATCGCGGCGGTAAACGCGGCCGGGTGAGACAATCCGAATCGGCGGTTTGTGCTGTTCCATGTAGCGAATTTGCACCGAGGATGTTTGAGTCCGCAGCAAGTCGCCACCGGGCAGGTAAAATGTATCTTGCATATCCCGCGCCGGGTGATCGGGCGGAGTGTTCAGCGCCTCGAAGTTGTAATAATCTGTTTCCATTTCCGGGCCGTTGGCGACGGTGTAGCCGAGCCCGACAAAGATATCGAGAGCGCGGTCTATGACGGCGTTTAAGGGGTGAATTCTGCCTTGGGGGCGAAAAATCCCCGGCATGGTGACATCGAGGGTTTCTGAGGCTAATTTGGCTTCAATTTGGGCGTTTTGGAGGGCGGCGCGCTTGTCTTCTAAGTCGGCTTGTAGGGCTTCTTTTACAGTATTGGCGATCGCGCCTACTTTTGGCCGCTGATCGGCTGACAGTTTCCCCATCATGCCTAAAATTTGAGAGAGTTGGCCTTTTTTGCCTAGGTAGCCGACGCGCAACTGTTCGAGTTGTTCGAGGGTATTCGCAGTTGCGATCGCACTTTTGGACTCTTGGCCGAGGATTTCTAGTTGAGTTTCAATGTCGCTTAGTTGGACAGTCATCTTGATTTTAGATTTTAGATTTTAGATTATGGAATTGATGGCGGTTTTGGGCCTTGCTGAGTTTAGCGCAATTTTGGTGCGACTGACTTGTTATTTGAGATTTTAGAGCGAACAGGAGAGGATCTGCACTGCGGGCGATCGTTGCTACTGCTTGTACCGAGAGCACTTTTGCGATCCGATCGGGCGATCGGGTAAATCAACAACTCACCCATCGAGTTTACCACTAAAATAATGAACTGCATTTATATCCAAGCTTCTCCAAATTCTTCCAATTCATCAACTCAATAGTTTCCAACTCAGCCAAACTCAACTCATCTTGCCAAGAATTAATTCCCTTAACCCCAACAGGCTCTAGAGTATTCGGATGCCACACCATTTGACTCGGCGGAACCAAACCTTCAGCAGCATTTTTTTGATAAAAATCCAGCATCGATTCCTGAAAATCCACCCCCAACCACTTGCAAATTTCAGCCAACTGTGCTGACGGCTCCCTCACCAAATCTTCGTAAGAAACCAAATAAAACTGCTCCCATTTTTGATGGTATTTGTCAATAATTTTCACAACTTGATTCCACTGGTGCGTCAGTCCTTCTACCGTTTTTATCCCCGGCCACACTTCCCCTCTTTCTTCTTCTTTGGCGACTAATTTTTTGACAGAACTGTAACAAGCCCGAAAATCTCGCACAATCAGAATCACCTTAACATCAGGAAAATATCTCCTAATTTTTCCTAATTGATAAATGTGAAAAGGATTCTTATCGCCCCAAATCGAAGCTGTCGGGTCAAACTGCTGGCGGTAAGTTTGATAAACTGTAGAAACTGCTGTCTGGTAACTCAATTGTTGGTGATTTGTCAAGTTATTTAATAAAAGCTGTCGATCGACATTCCACTCCCCAAACCTGTGAAAATCGTTATTGTAAAGGTCATTTAAAAAATCTTCGATTTGAGGCAGCAAGTCGCTGACAGTGCCGTATTTCGACTCTAGGGCAACAAAGAAAAGACTTTCAGGGGGAATGCAGATAGCTGGATGCGCTGTTAGCATTAAGCGCAGGAGGGTTGTCCCAGAACGTTCGGCCCCGAGGATAAAAATCGGACTGGATGGGCTCGATTTGCTACTGGGTAAATTAGCGTTCGCGCCTAAAAACTCGCTCGATTTACTACTGGGTGAATTAGCGATTTCGCTCGAAAAACTGCTGGGTTCTATTTTATCCTTAACTTGCTTCTGGCGCAACCGAAATTGACCTTGAACTTCCACTCCCAACTCCAATTTATCGGCAAGTCCGCGACGCACAAGCGCCTGTTCGACAGCGGTGCGGGACAATAATATTTGCTCAGTCCGACGCTGGCGAGAAATGTTTTGTTGGTGGATGCGGTAATAGTAAAGCGGTTTGTGGATTTTTCTAATTTCTGTAACTTCACTCAGTCGCAGGCACAATTCGTAATCGACAGCACTGGCAAATTTGGGGTCAGCACCACCGCAACTATTATAAGCCGATCGACGGATTAAGCGGAAGTGAAAGACGATCGGATCTACTAACAGTTGTTCCGGCGAATACGGGATTTGACAGAGAGGGCCTTCGCCACCAACGCAATCGTTTTCGTCGATGAGTAAATAATTGGTATAAACAACTCCCACTTGAGGATTTGCATCTAAAATTGGGACTGTTTCTGCTAGTGCTTTGGGGGCCAGGAAATCGTCGCTATCCACGCAGCCGAAGTAGGGAAATGTGGCTTCTCTAATGGCGGCCATGAGGGAATAGCCGGAGCCTCGGTGTTCGGCGGCGAGGGCTTTGATTCTGGAGTCGTGTTTGGCGTAGCTGCGGGCTATGTTGAGAGAGTTGTCTGTGGAACCGTCGTCCCAAATTATGAGTTCAAAATTGGGATATGTTTGGGCGAGAACACTTTCTATGGCGGCTTTCAGGTAGCGTTCTCGATTGTAGACAGTCATGACAATGGAGATTGGAGTCATAGGATTTTAGATTTTAGATTTTAGATTTTAGATTTGGGATTAAAGAATTGATGATATTGATAGTTGATGATTAGTTAAGGAAGTTTTCTTGTTTGTTTTGATAGTTGGTCGATCGTTTTGACAGTTGGTCGCTCGTTCCAGGAGTCCGACAGGGGTTGAAAACCCCTGTCTCATAGCTTAAGTCCTCTAAAAGAGGACTAAAATTCATCGGAATTTCGATCGTAATTAACAGTCGGTTTTAACCGACTTTCGCTATGAGGCAGGGGTTTAAACCCCTGCCGGACTGTCGGACTGTGGTTTGAATGTCGGGCTGCGGATTGAATCTCGTTACTGGCAGAGATTTTTTGGCTTTTCTCAGCAAAGTTAATATTTTACCAAAAAATAGGGTTATTAAACTATCAACTATCAACTGTCAACTGTTCCTTTATGCTGGCGTTTATACAGAAAGAACCGACTGACGATATCTACTTCTAACTCAAATCTATCACTCAACCCGCGCCTGTGAATTGCTTGTGTAATCGCTGACTGAGATTCTACAATTTGGTCGAGTTGCTGTTGAACTGTATGCTGGGAATGTTTGCGGTAATAGTAAAGAGGTTTGTTGAGGTGATAGAATTGGGTAATTTCTGAAAGTCGCAAACAGAAATCGTAATCTTCCGCACGGTTGTATTCGGAATTGATGCCACCTATCCTATCGTACAATTGGTGGCGAAACAGGCGAAAGTGAAAGGTCATAAAATCTACTAACAGTCTGTCTGGAGAGTAGGGTATTTGGCTGCGGTGTCCCAGTCCTTTTACTTGGTTTTTTTCATTGATAATTAAATAGTCGGTGTAGACTGCGCCAATTTCTGGCCGTGCGTCCAATACGGCTGCGGTTTCTTCGATCGCGGTGGGTGCGAGCAAGTCATCGCTGTCGAGCCAGCCGATATATGTTCCTTTGCAGGCTTTGTGAGCGTTTTTGAGGGATATTCCTCGACCTTGGTGGGGGGCGGCGATTACTTGAATTCGCGTGTCTTGCTGTGCGTATTTGCGGGCGATGGTGACGCTGGAGTCGATCGAGCCGTCGTCCCAAATTATCAGTTCAAAGTTGGGGTAGGTTTGGGCGAGGACGCTTTCTATGGCGGCGCTGAGGTATTGTTCTCGGTTGTAGGTGGTGGTAATTATGGAGATTGGAGAGGTCATTGGGGATTTCCAAGCCGTCGGGCGATCGCACTTTCGGTAAACAGTTTTGATGTTTTTGGGTTAAATCTGATGTTAGCTCTTGTTGGGGGGAATGCGTTGGGCGATCGGGCGATCGGGTGAGAAGCAATGGGCGATGACGAGTACAAATACTCAGAAATATCCGGTTTACCATCACCAGCGCGAAAAAAACTGGGACTGGTATGATGTAGGGAAGTGCGATCGTTTTACCCGTATTGAAATCTTTACCATATAACATTATGGCCGATAACACATCTCTCACAAACGATCGGCAAGAACCAGAAAATATTCCTTTTCTAGTTCAACAGTTACGTACAACTGAGGATAACGCAATTCTCAAACAAACTGCTAAACTTTTAGGGGCGCTCGGTGCGGGGAATTCGGATGCTATTAATGCCTTAATTCACTTAGTCCGCACTACGCCTGACGAACCAACTCGTTGGGTAGGAATTCAAAGTTTGGGTGAAATTGGTACTAACAATAATGAGGCGATCCAAACTCTCATCGAACAACTCAGTATTGCTCGCGAACCTACTCGTAAGATAGCAGCTAAAAACTTAGTAAAAATTGCTGTTGGGAATCAAGAGGCAATTACTGCTCTAAGTAATTTAGAAAAAAGCACCTCCGACGACATAACTCGCGGAGCAATTGCTTACGTTTTAGGGCGAATTGGTAAAGGTTATCGCCATGCTGTTCAAGCTTTAATTGATGCAATATACCGTAGTGAATACGATTATACTCATAAAGTTTCTATCGATAATTTAGGACGCTTAGAAGATAGCAGCCAAGATACTATAAAGGCTCTAATTCACGCCGTACACAAGGCAGAAAATCATCAAACGAGATTTTTAGCCCTTAGTATTTTGGAACGAATTGCGATCGGTAATGCCGAAGCAGTTCAGCAGTTAACGGCAATGTTAGAGTCGGGACAGTTAGACGAGCGCAGCGATTACTCAATTGCCATGACTCTCGCTAAACTTGATGCTAATGCTATAATTAAGCTGGCAGAATACAGCCAAAACAAACATTTGTGTCAGGTTGTTGCTGAAAGTTTGGGCTATGTTGATGTCGGCAATGCAGGCGCAATTAAAGCACTCATTAACCTGCTGCATAGAAGTCAAAATGAAGCAATACTACTGATACCAGCTATCTCCAGCTTAGAGAAAATTGCTGTTGGCAATCCTGATGCGATCGGCACCTTAATGGAAATGCTACCATACAGGCAGAGTTGGGATTGTGCGGCTATTATTCGAGGCTTAAGTAGAATTGGCGGCGATCGTCCGGATGTTCTGAATGCTTTAATTGATTTAGCTTGCACGAGTCAGGATTTAGAAGAATGTCGCGCTGTAGCTGAAGTTTTTGGAGAAATGACCGTTACTAATTCACAGGTTGTTAATGCTTTAATTTATTTACTGCGAACTTATGACGACTTCAATTTGCGGTACTTCGCTACTGAAAGTTTGAAGGTATTAGATATTAGTAATGAATGTAAAGTTGAGGCGATAGTTGCAGTGTTACCCACTTTGAAAAATAGCGAGCGTTATTGGGACATAGTTAAAGTATTAGGAGAGATTGGTGTGGGTAATTCACTGGCTATTGCTGCTATTAGCAACATTTTGCAAGACTGCCAGGATGAGGCTTACCATTATTTAGTTAGTAATTTACTTAAAAAAATGGCATCAAATTAAACAGAAATAAACCTAGATAGGAAATTCTGGAGCGTTGAATATTATTTGCTCCATCATTTCTCTAAATGAACGATAGCGATTAATCGAGAATGGAGGAATACAACTACGGAAAAAAGCTTCCCATTCGTCATCTTGGGTAATAATTTGGGGATTTAATAAAAAGATAGATTTTTCGTCTTCACTACTAATTTCTATCGCAGTGTCCAGATACTCTGGACGAAAAACTAAATCGCATTGCTCTTCACCATATACAAAATATTCTTCATCTGTTACTGGTTTTTGTTCGGGTTCCATGAAGTAATCTACAATCTCTTCATAGCCGACAATGTGCCACTCAACTTCTTCCGTTGAATAAAAATGGATGCCGTAGTCTGATGTAGAACGCAACCCATTAGAAACTTTGAGAAACTGTCGGTAAGAAGGCGGGAAAGTCACGCCCAAGCGAACTTCAGCAGCAACTATTTGCTCTTCAATCGCTCCTGCATAGGCTAAATAGCCTAATTCCATAATTTCTGGCGGTAACTCTTCTTGTTCTAACTCAATGAGGTATTCTATCCGCTTGCGACTCCATTCTCTAATTCTGCTTTCCCAATCAAAAGCTTCCATAACTTGCAATTGTTGTACTTTTATTTAGATATCGAGCGGACATTTTATGGAAACAGTCATCTATCTCTTATTGGCACAAATAGCCGAAGTTGTCCTGTTGGAAAGATAAGAGTCCTATAGAGGAAATTCTGGAGCGTTGAATATTAATTGCTCCATCATTTCTGCAAATGAACGATATCGAAAGATACCGAAAGCTGTTGAAAAATTACAACACCAAGCTTCCCATTCGCCGGATTCTGAAAAAACAATTTGAGGATTGAGTAAAAAAACCACACCGTTCTCTTCATAACTAATCTGTAAGGCTGTTTGTAGATATTCTGGACGAAACTTTAAATCGTATTGAATCTCACTCCCGTAAACAAAATATTCTTTGTCTGTTACCGGTTCAGAAAAGATTTCTCGGATTTCATCTACAAAGTCTGGCGCGGTCAGAACATACCAGTCTACTTCTTCAGTTGGATAAAATTCAAAGTAAAAGCCATTGTTGGATGGAGAATGTAATCCATTAGAATTTGTGAGAAACTCTCGGTAAGAAGGCGGGAAAGTCACGCCCAAACGAGCTTCAGCAGCAGCAATTTGCTCTTCAGTGGCACCTGGACCGCCTAAATAACTTGATTCCCGAATTTCTGGAGGTAACTCTTCTTTTTCTGACTCACTGAGGCATTCTATTTGCTTGCGACTCCATTCTCGAATGCGGCTTTTACAGTCAAAATTCTCCATAGCTTGCAATTTTTGTATTTTCATTTAGATGGAAATCGGAGGATTTAAACATTTTCCTGGAAAAAGTAATTCATCTATTGGAGAACATGGTGCTGTGGGCGATGGTCCGCCAGGTCCAGAAGGTGCTCCACCCGAACCACGTCGCAGTTGCGGATACAGCCTTTCATAAATAGGGTCGCCAATAAAAATGGGTATATCAGTCGGATCGGTTTTCTTGAACTTATAATTGGTTACTTGTACTTTGAATTTACACCCATCTTTTAAACCAACTCTATCCTTCCACGCCCCAAACGATCCACCTACTGATTTGTTTTCTGAAGATGGATTTAGCTCAGCGTAAGCTCCAAAACCACCTTCATAACTCTTTGCATAAGGAAATTCATCCCAACTATAAAAGGTTTGTCGCTTCCCTCTGTCGTTCTCGTAACGACCATACTCATTAGACGAACCATAGCGTTTTTCCCAATACCTTAAGGATTGCGAACGACTGTGACCTGTTTTATAATACGTAAGAGTTTTCCAACTGGGGTTCAATCGGAGAGCAGCGCTTACCATTCGAGCATGATTCGGATATTGGTTTTCACTACCATCAATTTGCCAAACAGGAGTTGGTTTAGGGCATCCGCCACATTCCTCTTTATTTGGATTGGGTATCGAGCCTGGTAGGGGAGCCTCTTTGGGATTTGGCATTATCTTGAGCTGATATGGTCTTCCCTTTGAAGGGAGAGGGTTACCATCCTTTGGATAGAATTTTTTTGGATTTACTTCGGGAGGAATCTGTCTAGGAACTATTATATTCTGCGGTCCAGTTCCAGGCACAACTCTTGGCACAACTCTTGGCACAACTCTCGGCACAACTAACCTAAGTTGACCTGTTGGATCGGTAGCATTAGTCGGACTATTCCCCACATACCGATACAAATTAGCATCCCCACCCGCAAACCCAACAGTATCCTCACTAATAAACCTCCCCACCTGCGGGTCATAATACCTCGAATTATAATAATAATTCCCCGTCTCAGAATCCAACTCCCGCCCAGTAAAACCAAACCGGAAATTCACACTCGGATTAGTTTGACTCCTCACCTTCCCAAAACTATCATAACCAATCCGATTCAGAATCGCCCCATTAGAATCAACCAAATCCCGCACAGTACCCAAATTATCAGTCAGCGGCCACAACACACCACCGCCAACACCTTCATCAGCCAAAATCTCGTCAGTTTTAACCCCATACAAATAACGGTGCGTTTGATTTCCACCCCCATCAAAAGTCAAAGCAATATGCTGTCCGTCATAAACCAAACGCTCGAATTGAGACACTCCACTTCCCGCACCATCCGCATCAACCTCCTTAACAATGCGGCGATTCAAACCATCATAACTATACTTAGCCGACTTAATTACAGAACCGCCACCATTCTTACCAACAACCTGAGTTAAGCGGTTCCGATAATCCCAACTGTACTCAGTCACCTCACCAGTCACAATATCAGTCCGCTTCGTGAGATTCCCCTCACCATCGTACTGATAATTATAAACACCATCAGACTGCAACTGATTATTATTTCCAGTCAGATAACTAGAACTATTCCGAGTCCCATTATCATCATAACTGTAACTCTCATCACTCCCAGAACTGTAATCTGCTCCAGTCAACTGGTCTCGCTTATCGTAACTGTAACTAATGTTTCCCGACGGCGAATTAAATCCAGTTACCCGATTGGCAAAATCGTAAGTCCAAGCATAATTAGCTAAGATTGTATTCCCCTTAGCGTGACTCAACTGAGTTAAACGACCACCACGGTCATAAGCATACTCACTTTTTGCCACCAAACCAGTCCCTGACAAATCGCTGTAACGAGTCACATCCTTAACTTGACCCGCAGCATCGTAACCCATATCCACCCGCTTAGAACTTACTCCATTTCCGCTTTGAGTAATTCGAGTCACCCGATTCGCATCATCGTAAGTAAAAGACTTCGTTCCCCGCAACTGACCGTTAATTGTATCCGTCACAGAAATCGGATTGTTAACATTATTGTAGGTGTACTTCAACAAAACATTTGGCACATTGGGAGTTCCCGCATTATCAACAGTCTCCAAATTGCCAGCCAAATCGTAAGTCAAAGCATAACTTGCATCCGGGTCGTTAATATTTTTAAGTTGACCTGCGGCATCGTAAGTATTGCTAATCGTGCGAATCGGAGTGTTAGCTGAATTCAGCCACTGTTCCTCTTTGGGACGGTTAAGTTGGTCGTAAACAAACTTGCGAGTGCGGTTATTGCCGTCTTTTGCAGTTAGTAAATTACCTACAGAATCGTAAGTGTAGCTGCGAGTGCGGTTCAGAGGTAGATTTGTCTCAGTTTTACGGCGATTTAATTCATCGTAGGTGAAACTCGTTTTGTTATTTAAGGGGTCAGTAACTGAAGCAATGTTGCCGACATTATCGTAAGTGGTAGTTGTAATTTTATTGAGAGCATCAGTAGCTGTAGTTTGACGGTTTAAAGCATCGTAACCGTAGCGAGTGGTATTGCCCAAACCGTCAGTGACAGCACTAACATTGCCGTTAGCATCGTATTCTGTAGAAACTGTGTTACCTACGGGGTCTACAACCGAAGTAGTTCGGTCTTTTTTATCGTAAGTATATTTGGTTTGTTCTCCCAATTCGTTAGTGAATGTGAGGAGGTTGCTGTTGGCGTCGTAGGTAGATTTTGTGGTGTGATTGAGGGCGTCAGTGGTGCCATTTTGGCGATTTAGACCGTCGTAGGTGTATTCTATGGAGTGGTTGAGAGCATCGGTAATTTTGGTTTTATTGCCTGCTTTGTCGTAGGTGTAGGTAGTAGTATTGAGTTTGGGGTCTGTGACGGTTTTTTGGCGCTTTAAAGAATCGTAGGTAAAGGAAGTTTTACGCAGGAGAGGGTCGGTAACTGCTTTGAGATTGCCAGTGGGAGTATATTCAAAGTTGCTGACTCCATTTAAAGCATCAGTGATTTTGGTTTGACGATTCCTGGCATCATAAACATACTGAGTCTTGTTATTATTCCCATCAATTTCAGCAGTAACATTCCCAACCTTATCGTACTCAGTCTTGCTCGTACTGGCAACAGTCGATGTTGCTCCCTCAATTACAGTATTTCGTCTTCCCAACTCATCATACTTGTACTCAGTTCGGCTACTATTCGCATCAACTTGAGCCTTTAATTGATTAGCAGCATCGTACTCAAAACGAGTAATTTTTCCAGTAGCATCAACCTCCCGAATTAACCGACCCCGCGCATCATAAACCTTATTTGTCCGATGCCCTTTGGCATCAACATTCGCCGTCTGATTATTATCCGCATCGTACCGCATTTTCTCCACAGTACCATCAGGATTCACCGTCTCAAGGATGAGTTGTTTCTTGAAGAAGCTTTAAGCATTCAGTACCTTGCTGAAGTGCCTGCTTGGAAATTACCTCACAGCAAAAATTGGAATTTGGTGATTCCTTATCGATACCAACCATAGTTTCACAGTATTTTTTAGCATGGTCAATTGCTGTCATACCTTGTTTGTCGGCTATTGTTGAATTAGCTCCCGCCATTAATAGAGTACGGACGCACTCGATCGCCCCTTGAGATGCGGCAAGCATTAAAGGTGTCATCCCGTCTGCTGCTGCTAAGTCCTGTTCAGCTCCATGTTTGAGAAGGGTGCGGATTGCGGTCACGTTACAACCATCACCAAAAGCTGCTTCGTGCACTGGTGTATTGCCCTCAACATCGGGCGTGTTAACACCGATACCAACCCTAACCAACAAATCAATGAGACGAACAACAGATTGAGAGTCATGCTGTGCATCTTGGCTGTCCGCCCCCCAACAAACTGCGTGCAGTGGAGTTTTTCCTTCACTTTGTTGAGCATGGGGATTGACATCGCAGTTAAGCAGAAATTCTACAGCATCGGTTGCAAGGAAGAAAGCAACAGAATATAGCCTTGTATTGCCGTATTCATCGCGACGTTCGATATCCGCACCTGCATCAAGCAAGATGCGAGCAACTTCAAAGCGTTCCGAACCGCGATCGCTATCTTTAAGTATTTCTTGTAAAGCATCTTCTCCATAATTATTTGTGATGTGAATATCGGTGCCAGCATCAATCAGTACCAACGCTACTTCTGGGCTTCCCGAATACATAAGAGCGATACTGTTACAGTCGTCTTTAGTATTTGGATTGGCTCCAACTTCTAAGATTAAGCGAACACAATCGGCTGAACCAGATTCAGCCGCGCAAAAAAGCGGAATTTGGTAGGAACTCTGCGGTTCGGCAGATTCAGATTGTGGCGCAGCAGTTGCTCCCCGCTGTAACAGCAGCGAGACACAAGCTCGATCGCCCACCCCACAAGCCTCACTTAGTAGCGATCGTCCATTATCACTACATTCATTGGGATCTAAACCTTGGTTTAAAAGATACTCCAGCCGATCGACGCGATCGTGCATAACAGGACATTTGTGAGACTCCAACCATCCACCCTTACCTGCTGCGTACCAAGCAGCAGTAGTACCCCCTTGCGATCGGGCCCAGATATCTGCACCGTGTTCGATCAACCAGTGCAAAGTTTCGATTGTTGCACCATCGCAAGAGCTAGCCGCCACCATGAGCGGTGTGAGTTGGCGGAAAAATGAACCGCTATTGGTTGCTATATCGGCGCGAGAATTGATATTTGCTCCCCGAGCTATTAGTTGTTTTAGTTCCGCAAGATTGCCAAGGCGGGCGGCACGATGTAATGGAGGTTCGTAGATTGAATTTTGCTGTGTCATATTGGTATCATAAAATGTTTCTCGCAGTCTCCTGCGTAACAAAATTCTGTATGAGTCGCCAGTTCTTTCACATCATTCTGATTACCGCAATCTTTTTTATTTCTGCGTGTGACACAGTAAACTCTCGCTATCCTACAGCCATTGAAGCTCGTAAGGGTAAAGAATTTAAGCTTGGGCATTTGCCAAAGATACTTCCAGATTCAGCATTTGATATTAATGAGTCTTATGACCTTGACCTCAACATAGGTAGTGGCTCCTTTCGATTTGCTGCCCGTGATTCTGAATCTTTCCGTGCGCGCCTCAAGTGGGATCCTTTGTCTACGGCACAAGGTCTTGATGAGGAACTCGCTAAGCTTCAGCGTAATGGCTATATTTTCTACACCTTTGAACATTTCTCGATCTCTGTCAACTGGAAGACTTATCATGCTCTGTTTTGGCATCCTTTCCCCGCTGACAATTCCTGAATACCGCATTTTCTCCACATAACAATCTGGGCTGAGTTTGAGAAGGGTGTGGATTGCGGTCGCATTGCAACCATCTTCAAAAGCTCCTTCGTACATTAGTCCGTTGTTCAATAGCTTCAGACTGCGATTAAGGTACTCCAGCCGATGAACGCGATCGTGATAAACTTTAATCGGGTAAATTTAGATTTGTCATATTAGTATCATAAAATGTTTATCACAGTCTCCTGCGTAACAAAAGTCTGTATGAGTCGCCAATTTTTTCACATCATTCTGATTACCGCAATTTTTTTTCTTTCTGCGTGTGACACAATAAACTCTCACTATCCTACAGTGGCTGACGTTCGTAAAACCGAAAAATTTAAGCGTCAGCGACTGCCAAAAATACTTCCAGATTCAGCATTTGATATTACCGAGTCTTACAACTACGATCTCAACATAAGCAGTGGCTCCTTTAGATTTGCTGCTAGTGACTCTGAGTCTTTCCGCGCGAACCTCAAGTGGGACCCTTTGTCTACAGCACAAGGTCTTGATGAGGAATTCGCTAAACTTCAGCGTAATGGCTATATTTTCTACACCTTTGAACATTTCTCGATCGCTGTAAACTGGCAGACTTACCGTGCCCAGTTTTGGCATCCCTTCCCCACTGATAATTCTTGAAGACCGCATTTTCTCCACATAACGGTCAGGGCTGAGTTTGAGAAGGGTGCGGATTGCGGTCGCATTGCAACCATCTTCAAAAGCTCCTTCGTACATTAGACCTCTTGCAAAATAATTTTGTGCTATTATAGAAGGTTTAGACAATTTTATAATCTAGCAGGCTGAACAAGTTTAAGGAGATGCCAATCAACCCCATAATTCAAAGTTTGACCTAAACTTGAGCCAACTTTTAAGAATAACATATGTTTTTTTTGCAAGAGGTCTATTAGTCCGTTGTTCGGTAGCTTCAGACTGCGATTAAGGTACTCCAGCCGATTAACACGATCGTGATGGACTTTAATCGGGTAAATTTAGATTTGTCATATTGGTATCATAAAATGTTTCTCGCAGTCTCCTGTATAACGAAATTCTGTATGAGTCGTCAGTTCTTTCACATCATTCTGATTACCGCAATTTTTTTTCTTTCTGCGTGTGACACAATAAACTCTCACTATCCCACAATCGCCGACGTTCGTAAAAGTGATGAATTTAAGCGTCAGCGACTGCCAAAAATACTCCCAGATTCAGCATTTGATATTACTGAGTCTTACGATCTTGACCTCAACATGGGTAGTGGTTCCTTTCGATTTGCTGCTCGTGATTCTGACTCTTTCCGTACCCACCTCAAGTGGCATCCGTTGTCTACGGCACAGGGTCTTGGTGAGGAGCGCACTAAGCTTCAGCGTAATGGCTACATTTTCTACACTTTTGAAAAGTTTTTGATCGCAGTAAACTGGCAGACTTACCATGCCCAATTTTGGCATCCCTTCCCCACTGATAATTCTTGAAGTAAGTTCTAGAATGTTTGCCAATTCAAGCTTTTAGGATTCGCTATTGTTTCGCCAAACATTTGAACTGCCATCGGAGTTCTTATTTGCAAGCTTGTAAGCCTTAATATTGGGCTGGTAAATTGGCTTGCCGGAAAGGTTGACAAATTGTTTTACACGAGCCACTAGGGTTATTCCTACCTCCCATACGTCCATGAAGATTGGCAGATAAATCTTGATTACAATCTCTTAGAAAAAATACAAATGGTTCAACTCCTTTACGATCTTCAGCCGTAGGATGTCTCCTGAGGAGAAGATTTTTGAAGAAGTCAGTATTTTCTCTGGCATTACTTATGAATTTGGCTGCAAATTCACCTTCTGGACCCAATTGAGCTGCTTCACAGTTAGCCTTACAGTGAAAATATTTATCACCTCCTACTCGTTTCATATCCTGGAAATTTCGGATGAAAATACCCAAAGCAGCTCGTCCTTGAGCACCTGTTAATGTAAAATCTACACCTGACCCTATACTCGGCATAACAGGAGATAATTGTAGCCCTGTCGGGTCTGTCGCATTCACAGGCGAATTTCCAACATACCTATAGAGATTTTTATCTCCTGCTGCAAAACTAATCGGATCTTCACCGATAAACCTCCCACTGAATCCATCATAATACCTGGCCCGATAAAAGTAATCCCCCGTCTCCTCATCAAACTCTCTCCCCGTAAACAAATAGCGACTATCAACAGCAAAATTCGTCTGGGCAACAACCTGACCAAACGAATCATAAGTAAGATGATTCACCACTTGCCCGCTATTATTCACCAAATCCCGAACCGTACCCAAATGGTCAGTTAAATGCCAAGTTACATTACCCTGAGCACTTTCCTGTGCCAACACTTGGTCAATACCTGCACCGTGCAAATATCGTTTATCCAAAATAGGTTGCCCGCTACCCACACCATCAGCATCCACAAAATCTAACAAAACATTATCACCATCGTACACAAAATTTGTCACCGCACCATTCGCACTCTTAGCAATGCGGCGATTCATAGCATCATAAGTAAACTCCACCCGCTGAGTTTGAACGTTAGATGCGTTTTTATCTACTACAGAAACCAAACGATTCCGGTAATCCCAATTGTACTCGCGTACCTTACTACTTGAAATCTCCGTCCTCTTAATCAAATTCCCTTCATCATCATAACTGTAATTGTAAGTTCCATCCGATTGCAAGCGGTTATTTGCACCTGTTTGATAACTCGAACTGGTGCGAGAACTGGTGCGATTGCCATTATTATCGTAACTGTACGACTCATCAGGATTATTGGTATTAGTGTGGTCAGCAGCAATTAACTGGTTGCGTTTATCATAAATGTAATCTGTCCGGCCATCAACATCGGTAATTTTGTTAATTAAGCTGGCTCGATCGTAGTTAAAGCCAAAAGATGAAACAGTATTGTTGGCAGAGTTGCGGTAGGTCAAATTTGCCAGTCGATTCAGACCGTCATAAGTATAGTTACTGCCAACTACCAATTGAGTACCATTGTTGTCAGCATAACGGTCGATCGAGGAAAACTGACCCAGTTTATTGTAAGTAAAATCCACCCGTTTATTACTGACTCCTGTTCCGCTTTGATTAATCCGAGTCATGCGATTGCGAGGGTCGTAAGTGTAATCATTCGTACCCGCAAGTTGACCGTTAATTGTATCAGTCATTAAATCGACATTGCCAACTTTGTCATAGGTATAGTTCAGCAGCACTTTTGGAGCATTGGGAGTGCCAGTATTGTCTGCTGTTTTGGGACGATTCCGACTGTCATAAGTCATCGTCAAGTTACTAAACTTATCCTTGACAGATGTCGGGTTATCTGCTCGATCGTAGCTGTAGTTAATTACTTGGTCAGTTCCCACCCAAGTTTCGGTTTTCAAGCGGGAAAGGTCATCGTATTTAAACTGAGTAACGCGGTTATTGCGATCGGTTTTTTCGGTCAATTCATCGGCCGCATTATACGTGTACCTTTTAATTTTGCCCAGCGGATTGACTTCTCGAATTAAGCGAGAACGAGCATCGTAGACGAAGTTAGTTCGATTGTTAAGCGGGTCGATAACTGAAACCAAATTGCCATCCGCATCATAGCGCATCTTCTCCACAGTACCGTCAGGATTCACCGTCTCAACCAACCGATTCCGACTGTCATACCGATACTCAGTCCTCCGAAGCAACGGGTCAAGCATCCACACCTGATTCCCATTCTTATCGTAACCGTAACTCGTCACCGGAGATGTCAGCGGCCCGCTACCATCCGGGTCAGGTGCAATCTGTTTTACCAGATGATTCATCACATCATACTGAGACTCAGTTCGGTTCCCTTTCTCATCAATAACCGCCGTCTGATTCCCATCACCATCATACTCAAAAGTTTGTGATGCCTCATCTGCCGTTCCCTTCGCAAAAGTAGTCTTTTTCAAGAGATTCATCGCATCGTACTCGGACTCAGTGCGGATGTTATTTTCATCAATTACTGCCGACTGATTCCCAGCAGCATCGTATTCAAATTGCTGCACTGCTTCGTCGGGAGTGCCTTTAGCAACAGTGATTTTAATTAACTGGTCTTGAGGGTTATAATCGTAATCTGTCACCCGTCCATTGGGGTCAGTTTCAGTGTCGATTTGATTCTTGTTGGTGTAGGTATAGCTAGTAACCACATCATCGGTGCCGCCAACAGCGCCTACTACTTGCGTCATCTTTCTGCGATTCCCAGTAATCGGGTCAATTTCGTAAAGAGTTTGGCGGCCTAATTCGTCAGTTTCACTCGTTACTTGATTGAACACTGGGTCGTAAGTATAACTGCGCTTACCAGTACCACTTACCTGTTGGTTTCTCCCAGTATTATTCAGACTGACAGAAACACCGTAATAGTAATAATCGCTACTCAAGACCATATCCAAGTAGCCATCTGAGTCAAGGTCTTCTAATCCCACAAATTGTTTGTAGTTGGGGTAATCAAGCCGATTATCAGTTGGGCTTGCTAACATACCGCTACCATTATTTAACATGACACTCTCTAAGCCGTAACCGTTGCCGGAAACAACCACATCTAAATCGCCATCTAAATCCAAATCTCCTATAGCTACAGATGTAGGATTAATACTAGATCTCAGTGGGTAATTAATTGCCAGAGCGAAAGAACCATTGCTATTACCCAATAATACAGATGCCACGGATACATATCCGTTTCCACTATCCCAACCAGCCGTAACGATATCGTTTCTACCATCTTTATTGAGGTCTCCTACAGCTACACTCCTCGCTCCATAAACAACCGTGTAATTACTTTGAGGAGCAAAAGTGCCATTACCATTACCCAACAATACTGACACCCTGCCAGTGGAAGAAGTAGTCCCATAGGGACTTGCAGTAATAATATCTAAGTTGCCATCCTTATTTAAATCCTTCAAGATTACAGATTCTGGCGCCAAACTTAGCGGTATATCTGTTCGGGAAAAAGAGCCGGTGCTATTGCCCAAAAGCACTGATATATTGCTGCTATAGTTATTTGCCGTAACGAGATCATTCCTGCCATCCTTATTGATATCTCCTACAGCTACGGATACTGCTCCATAACCTACCGCATAATTAGTTTGAGGAGCAAAATTACCAGTGCCATCGCCCAGTAATACTGATACTGTACCGCTAGAGGAATTTATCCCCCCATAAGGACTGGTAGTAACAATATCGTTTTTGCCGTCGTTATTTACATCCCCTACAGCTACAGACTTGGGATTGTTTCCTACAGAAAAATCTTTTTTTGGAGCAAAAGTACCGTCGCCATTACCAGGTAGCACTGATACATTATTACTATAATCATTGGCAGTAACAATATCAAAATTTCCATCGTCATTGACATCTTTGATTGTTGCTGCATTATTATATGACCCAGTTTGATAGTAAGTCTTAGTACCAAACAACTGACCGTTGTTAATTGGGGGTGTTTGAGGTGTTCCAGAAAGGGAATCAGAAATGCTTTTCACATTCCCTTTAGCATCGTACTCGTAAGAAGTAGTATTACCCCGCGCGTCAGTTCTTTTCGTCACCAACAAATTCTGATTTCGCTCAAAAGTAGGTTTCAATCCTCCACCATCTTTTGCAGAAACAACTTGCCCAGTTTGGTCGAGAACCTGAGTAACTACCCCACCGCTACCGTCAGCATAACTCGCTTCTACTGCACCTAAAGGCTTAGCTACAGGCGCATTCAAAGGATTAGTTGTATCCTGTTCCCGATAAAGTCCTTGTACCTGTACCGGTGCCACCTGCAACTGCGAACCGTCCTTGCGAATTCCTCCCGTCGCCCTACCCGCAAAATCGTATAATGTTTGTTCGGAAAATCCCCGTTTGTCTATCTCTTTGGTGATGTGACGCTGCGCGTCGTAGCTAAACGTCCGCGCTTTGGTATCCGGGTCAATAATCTTTTGCAGGTTGCCCGCAGCATCATATTCTAACTTTGTCAACCGTCCTGCTGGGTCTTCTATTTGACTGACTTTGCCATTGGCATAGGTCAACTTGGTAATCAACCCAGCTACGTCGATGATTTGGGACAACTCACCTGATGAATTGTAAATATACTTGGTTTCGTTGCCGTTAGCTTCTTTGACTGAAACCAGGCGTTTGCCGGTATTGAAACTGTAAACTGTTTTGTCATTTAACGTGCGGCGATATGTGCCGTCTGTTAGTTTCTCGAATTTGGAGAAATCCCCGGGAGGAGATACGTATCCTGCTGCTGATGTGGATTTGTCGAATACCAATTCGCTGCCGTCTCCGTCAATCAGCAATAGTGAAGAGTCGGAATTTTCTACTAATTCCTGCCATCCAGCTATTCCCCAACCGCTACCGAAAGGACTGTTGATTGTATTGACTGAAATCAACTTATCCTTCGTATCGGTTGATGAACCGGCAAATATACTGCCAGTAAATCGGCGGATGCCGCTGTTAATAGTATAGTCGTACTGACCGGAAGGCAAGGCACTCATATCGACTTGCAATGCCGCGTCAATTGAACCTCCATTCGAGGGCATTGACCAGAAGTGTTCGCCTCCTGTTAAACCGTATTGGTTGCCGGAATATCCGGGTATTTGATATTTGAATTTTGCTGCGTCTACGGTGAGTTTGGCAACTAGCTTTTGTGCTGTATCGGCGGGCGCGTTATTGTAGCCGAAGTGGACTATTGGTCTGGGGTCTGCCCTGAGAGAATCGTAGGTTAGGGTTAAACTGCGGCTTTCTCCCATCGATTGATAGGGTACGAGGTTGTGGGTTTCGATTACTGCCCCGGAGTGCATTTCTACTTCGGAAGTCAAATCGCCTTTTGCTTTGCATTCGTTGCACTTATCTTTGGGGTTGCGGGGGTTTTGACCCGGATTTTTGGGCGAAGGTGGGGGCGGCGCGAAGAAGTGCCAACTGCTGTTGCGGATGCCTCCTGAAACCGTTTCGATGGTGGTGCCGTCGGCGGTGACTTTTCCCACTCCTACGTTGTCGAAGAAGCCTGTGGTGGGGTTAATTGACCACAAGTCCATCGTCGTACCGGGTGCGTATCCGGCGCGGTTGGGCAACGAGAGGGGTGCCGGAGTAGTAAACACCATGTCTCCGGGCTGGATGGTGACTACCAAGTCGGTGTGCAGGTTGGGCGGCAGGGCGGCGGGGGTTAATTCTGTGGGGACTTGGGTGATGCTGAGGTTTTCGGTGTAGGGGTTGCCTTCGGTGTCTTTGATGGTACCTGCTTTGACGAATACGGAGGCTTTGGGTATGGCTGCTGTGGTGACGGTGCTGTCGGCTGCTGGGTTGATGATTTTGCCGTTGGCGGTGTCGATGGGGGGTAGGTATATCGGACGGGAGATAATATTGTTAACGTTGGGGTAAACTTCGTGTTCCAGTAATAGGGGCAGTTTTTCGGCAATGTAGGGATAGTTGTCTTCGCCGGTAATGCCGTCGCCGTAAATTTGCAGGGTGTCTGGCGGCACTATGTCGGGCAGTCCCACTGCTGCCAAACCGGGGAATTCCACTCGCACAATTTCAAAGGAACCGTCGGCAGCAGTTACTGTCGGCAATTCGCCGAGTTTTATTAATACACCTGCTAAAGGTTGTTGGTTGGTGTTTTGGATGACTCCTGAAATCCGGGTGCGGCCGGGAGTGGAAGGGGTAACGTTAACTGTAACTGGTCTAGTAGTTTCCAAAACTCCGTCGCTGGCGACTAATGTAAAGTTGTAAGTGCCGATTTCAGTAGGAGTGGGAGAAATTTCTAAGATGCCGTTACCGGAGATTTTGCCTGTAGGTAAGGCAGTTTCCGATTTGATGGCAAAACTTACAGCATCGCCGTCGGAGTCAGTGGCGGTGAGGGGCAGTTTGAAAGTCTCTCCAACTTTAACGTTGATGGTTTGAATTGCGGGCAGGCTTGGCGCTTGATTTGCCCCGCCGGCAATGGCGGTAGCGGTGAGGGAAAATTTCTGAAAGTTGGGGTTGTTGATGGTGATTTCTACGGAGTCTGAAATCGCCCCGGCATCCAATCCGCCGGCGGGAATTGCGCCGCGCAAATTGATGTAGGGTTTGCCGCTGCTGTCGGTACCGCTGGGATTTTGCAGGGTTACTCCGGCTGGCAAATTCGGGAAAACTACTGCTATGTTGCGCGAGACGGGGTTGCCTGTGTTTTGTACCCGTACTGATGCTTTGTAGTTGCCGGTGGCGGAGTCGAACTGTACCTGAGAGAAGTTTACTTTTAAATCGGAGGCTGCTGTCAGGTTGCTGGTATTGAGGCTGCCGCCAGCAGCAACTTTGTTCTGCGCTGCAACAAAAACCGGGCTGGCGGTACCTTCTTCATCGACGGTGTTGGTGAGGTTTTTGATTTCTACGGTACTGCCGGTATCGGTGTCGCTGTCGGTTAACTTAAACAGCAGATTGCCGCTGCTGCTGTTTGTCACACCAGTTAAATCGATTTCTACTATGTCGCCACTGTACCGCACTCGTCCGGGTGCGAATTCGGCTTTGCCACCAGCTAGGGAAAATAGCGGTGTTCCGGGGCTGCCTCCATCCAGTAGGGTTTGGTTGGGGTTGTTTGGGGATACTAGGTAAATCTGGAATAGGTCTTCTATTGCTGATGTTGTATCTGTTTTGTCGAAGTCGGCTTTGAGTTGGAAGCGCAGGGTGCGGCTGCCTTTGGCTTGCCCCAACTGTACTGGCAGTATGGCTTGGACGAGTTTGCTGTTGCGTTCGGCCAGGAGTACGGTGTTTGTCGATGCTGCCGCCCAGCCGGTACTGCCATTGGGGGTAACGGTGAAGTTGCTGGCGACGGAGAAGTTGGCAGTCTGGGATGTTTGGTTGCCGGCGGTATCTGTTGCTGTAATGGCAGCGGTGTGGCTGCCGGTGGCTAGCGGCGAGTTGGGAGGCAAGGAGTCGAATTTGCCATCGGTTCCAGGAGTCAAAGTGTTGGGGCTGCTGCCATCGAGGGAGGATTGCAGGTTGGACAGATTTGTCCCGGTGTCGGCTGCGGTGCCGATGAGTCGGACGGTACTGCTGTGGTTGCCTCCGGGAATTGGTGTCACCAGGGCGGTTTGGGGTGCGGCGGTGTCGAGGGTAAAGTTGAGGTTGAAGGTGCTGGATGTGTTGCCGGCGGTGTCGGCGGCAATCAAGCGCAGTGTGTAGTTGCCGTCTCTGAGGGGGTTGCGGCGGATGGTTTCGAGTTGAGCCCTGCTGAGGGTGAAGCTGCCGCTGCTGTTGAGGAGGGAGGTGATGTTGGTGAATTCGGCTGTGGGGGTGTCGTCGAAGCCGGCGCGGAAGCTGGCGATGCTGCTGGTGTCGGTGACAGTACCTGCGATCGCTGGGTTGTTTGTGATACGATCGCCATTAGATATTCCTGTATCGTTAGTTAAGGTGGCGGAAATTGCAGGCGCTGTTGTATCGCTGGAAACTAAGCTGTTAGCGTAGGTAATAATTTGCTGTCCCAGAGGAGTGGTGCGCCATTCCTTGGCTGGGTTGATAACGCTAGTGATAGGGGTGGCGTTGCCACTGGCACCGATAAAGCTGAAGATTAAGTCGTTGTAGTCTCCGTCTGCTTGGTTTGGCGGTACGTCTTCAACTGCTACGGTGTTGCCTGTTCCTGTAACATCTGCGATCGGCATTTGGTACTTGCTGTTTGCAGAATTAGCTGGCACGATCGAGAACATGGGCCGGTGTTCGGGGAATAAATCCCACAGCCACTGGTTGTTGTAGGATATTTGTACCGTGCCGTTGGGAATCAGCATGACTCCAAAAGTATCCCCCGGTGTCATGGTGAAGGTTTTGGCACCGGTGTAGGGCCCCGAGCCCCAATTGTATTCCCCCGGCATCGAACCGCTAAATTTTGCGCCTTCGGTAGAGTCGCGGAGGACGATGTGGCCTAAAGTTGAACTTGTAAGAGCCCTGCGGGATGCTTCAAAAATGAAGGCATCCGTACCGGGAACTAAAGCGGACATCCCGGTGAGGCTGAAAATAGCCAGTTCGCCTTGGTAGTAGCCGCCGTCAAACAGGTAGTCCAGGCTGACTTGTCCGCTGGCGCCGACTTGGAAAACTCCGACTGGTAAAGTGCTGTTTTTTGCCTGCCTTTCGGGGGCGGATGTATCGGGAATAGGGCTGTCGGCGATGCTGTTTTTTGCCTGCCTTTCAGGAGTAGATGGGTGGGAAATTTGGCTGGCGGCGATGCTGTCCGTTGGTGTTTCTAATTTTTTGCCAGTTAAGATGTCGCCGTCGGTGAGGATGCTGTTGCTTGCAGGGGCTGGGGGCGCGATATTGGAGACTGCATTCAAAAGTTGCAGTTGCGTTAAGAATTGTTCAAAAATCTTGCCAGATTCAAATTTTTGCGATTCTAAAACGCCGGCAGTGGCTGTTGGCGAAATTGGGACGGGAATGCTGCTGGAAGTGCCGGCAATGCTGTTTGAATTGAGGGTTGAATTTAGGAAATTTCCTGACGTTAAGAAACTGGATGCCGTCGATCGCGAATCAATGGCAAATGGCTCGTTCAAAGGCAGCAAAACGTCTGGAAAGTTATTCATATCTCCTCTCAGCCTTGTGGCAGTACACCTGGATAACAGACAATTGGATATTTAATTTGCATCAATTTTGCAAGCAAACCAGCGCGACTCTAAGAAATGGGTTTTGAGTTTTACCCACTTTCGATCGGCAGCGGGCGATCGCGATCGCATCCAACTTTTTCTCATCTCTTCGAGACTGTGAACCCTCTCCACGCAAAACTTTGCCATCCCAAAACAGCGGATCTAGCGTGATTGATTCGTTCGATTGGATTTTTCTGTTGCCAATTCTCTCACGCTTCAATCGAATATTGTTCGATCGAACAGTAACGTTTAATTAATCCATGTTTAAGTATTTGTAAAGTTATATATATATATATATTAAGATTTGTGTCGAGCATTGCTAGAAAAATGCTATTGGGTTGAAAATCACTGAGGGCGGGCACGCACCATCCACCGCCCCTACCCATCTATCAACTATCAACTCTCAAACGATTTTCGATTGATATTGAAGATTGAGGATTGTCAACTGTCAACTGTCAACTATCAACTATCAACTATCAACTATATGACTGCAACTCTAGTTTCTACAAACTCGGCTGGTGAAATTGCCAATGCTGCTTCTTTATTTCCCTCTATCTCTGGCAACGGGAGGTTTGTAGCATTTGATTCAACAGCCACCAACCTCGTAACCGACGATAGGAATAATGCGGGGGACATTTTCGCGCGCGACTTATCAAACAACACTACAATTCGTATTTCTCTTTCGGGAACTGGCGGACAGGGAAACGGTATTTCTTCGCTGCCTGCTATTTCAAATAACGGACAATTTATAGCTTTTCAATCCTTAGCATCCAACCTCGTAACGGGCGATACGAATAATCGGGCTGACATTTTCTTGCGGAATGTACAAGCCAATACTACTACTCGCGTTTCTGTTTCTGGGACAGGAGTACAGGGAAATGGGAATTCTGTTTCTGCCCCTGCTATTTCTGAAACTGGGCGATTTGTGGCTTTTGTTTCAGATAGTTCCAATTTAGTGTCGGGGGATGCGAACAATCTTCCAGATGTTTTTGTCCGGGATTTGCAAGCGAATACTACGAATCGCGCCTCTGTTTCGGCCAGTGGCGGAGGTACTGATTCTTTCGAGGTTCCTGCTATTTCTGCCAGCGGGCGATTGGTGGCTTTTGAGTCGGGAGTCTCCAACTTAGTAGCGGGGGATGCGAATAACGCCAGCGACATTTTCGTGCGGGATTTGCAGGCGAATGCGACGACTCGCGTATCTGTATCTGCAACAGGCGGAGAGGCAAATGGAGGTTCTTTTTCTCCTGCTATCTCTGCTAGCGGTAGGTTTGTTGTTTTTGAATCTGCTGCTTCTAATTTAGTAGCGGGAGACGGGAATAATAGTCGAGATATTTTTGTGCGGGATTTGTCTGCGAATACTACTGTACTTGTTTCTGTGTCCGCAGCGGGCGATCGCGCTAACGGCGATTCCAAGCGTCCCTCTATTTCTGATGACGGCAGGTTTGTGGCGTTTTCTTCTGAAGCTTCTAACTTGGTTCCGGGGGATACGAACAACCGCAGCGATATTTTTGTGCGGGATTTGCAAGCTAATACTATTACTCGCGTGTCTGCGGATGCTGCGGGGGAGATTGCTAACGGTATTTCCCTACTTCCTGCTATCTCTAATGACGGCAAGCGAGTGGCGTTTTATTCGCTGGCTAGCAATTTGGTTCCGGGGGATACGAATAATGTTTCTGATATTTTTGTTTTTGACTTTGACAGCGGTTCTAATACTGTCACCGGTACTCCCAATAATGATACTTTGACTGGCAGCAATGACAGCGATATTATCAACGGTTTTGGTGGCGATGATGTGTTGACTGGTTTGCAAGGCAATGATGTTTTAAATGGGGGTGCGGGCAACGATATTTTATCTGGCGGCAGGGGGAATGATTTTCTCAGGGGCGGGGCTGGAAATGATACTCTGACTGGTGGGGCGGGGCGGGATACTTTCGTGTTGGGTGTGGGATTGGGGGCTGATACGATTGTTGATTTTGCTAACGGTCAAGATTCGATTCAATTAGCTAGCGGTTTGAATTTTGGCAAGCTTTCAATAGCGGCAGGAAATAATGCTACGTTAATTAGATTGGCGAGCAACAGTCAATTGTTGGCTGTGTTAAATGGGGTTGAGCCTAGGGTTCTGGGGCCTAAAGATTTTAATTCAGTTGAGTTGTGAGGTGTAAAGATTCAATTTTTGAGGTGTAATTGTTTGGCAAAGGCAGGATAAAAGAAGAGAACCCATTTGGGTTATCTGAGGACGAGCTACGCTCAGAAACAAATGCTATTAAATTTACGAAGAAAGTGGTTTTATCTGCTCTTATAGCGGTGAGGTGCTCGGTACACAACCAGCCTGTTATGAAGCGCAATCAACCTATTTGCCTGATTCAAGGCCTTGCTCGTTGAGAACTGCTATATTTATAGCTAATCGTCGATCGCGCGCCAGAAGATTTATCACCCTTACGCGATGACAAGCAACTTGAAAACCTTACTATACAATGGTTAACAACGCTCAAATATTTTATAGCCCCTAAAGTGGCCCAAAACCTCTATATACAAGGAGCGCGAGGTCGATGACCGAAAAATACCTGAAATTATACGTAAATACTGAATTAATGCCAATTAAAGCTAAAAGTCTCTCTCGTTCGTGGTTTTAAGCCTTTTTCGTCTCATTTGTGCTTGAGTTCCGTTAAACCATTGTTTTGTCTACAGAATAGATGTTTAAAGGCTTGGCGATCGCCCTACTTGAATCTAGTTTAAGATTATTCTCAGGCCTCTAAAAATTTCAATGAAACTTTTAATTAGCAACGACGACGGCATCTTTGCACAAGGCATCCGCAGCCTCGCCAACGCTCTCGCCGCCGCCGGCCACTCTGTGAGCGTTGTTTGTCCCGACAGAGAGCGCTCGGCTACCGGGCACGGCCTGACACTGCACCAACCCATCCGTGCCGAAATTGTCGAATCTGTTTTTGACCCCGCCGTCACAGCTTGGGCTTGTTCGGGTACTCCCGCCGACTGCGTGAAACTAGCTTTGTGGGCTTTACTTGACAAACCGCCCGATTTTGTCCTTTCCGGGGTCAACCACGGGCCGAATTTAGGCACGGACATCATCTGTTCGGGGACGGTTTCGGCTGCGATGGAAGGAATTATGGAAGGCATTCCCAGCATTGCTTTCAGCCTCGCCAGCTATACTTCGCAGGAATTTGGGCCGGCCGTAGATTTCGCTGTCACCTTGCTGTCACAGTTGGAAAAACAGCCAACGCTCAAACCCACGCTGTTGAATGTCAACATACCAGCGGTCTCACAAGCAGAAATTACCGGAGTTGCGATCGCCCGTCAAGGCATTCGCCGCTATTTCGACATATTTCAAAAGCGCACCGATCCGCGCGGCAAAACTTATTATTGGCTGGCTGGGGAATTGTTAGAAGATGTGGAAGAAACCTCCGAATCGGCAGTGCGGCATGATATTCCTACAGACGTACAAGCTATTCGCGAGAATAAAATTACCGTTACTCCCCTGCAATACAATCTCACCTGTGTTTCCGATTTGCACTCGTTGCGAGATTGGCAATTTGAATGTTTTCCCAAGCAGTGAGCTCCGATCGACCCGATCGCCGCTGTAAACTAGGAATTAAGGATAAAGTGCCTATGAAGGTATATGCCCTAGGCGTTAACGCAGGCTCTCAATTGGTTGTTGGTTTTTTACTCAAGAAAAGCAGTTATGAACGCTCCCACCTATAACACTCATTCTGTCACTTGCCCGATTTGCCACCGTTCCAGCGTCGTGGGCCCAGTCGGAATGGTCAGCGGACTATTCACCTGTCCCCACTGCCATTCTCATATGGTAATTAGCTGGAGCGGTCATTTTGTCCGCGATCCTTTTAGTCTCAAACAACTCACGGTGGGAAAGATGCTCAGGCGCGAGAGCAGGCCGCTAGCTCGCCTCCAGCGGGACTTTGGGCTGGGCAAGCATTTTCCGCTGCTGGCGATTTTGGGAAGCGTGGTATTTTTGGGATGTGCGATCGCAGCTACAGAACAATCGCTACCCCGACAGAATTCATTTCAAGGATTTTTAGAGTGGGTGAGCGGAACTGGCAATTCCCCAGATGTCTCGCGTTAACATTTCAACATAAATTGTGACAGATATTACTGGTAAATATCTATTCCGTTAGGTAGAGATAACGAGAGAATACTTACGCATTCCGACTGCTGGAAACCGGGTTTTTAGGGTTTTGATTGGCTGTAACGAAGTTTTTTTGTGAAAAACCCGGTTTCTGATTAGGTGTGCCTCAGTTCTAGCATTTTCAACTTATACCAATTCCCAGGAGTAGGGCTACTTTTAAGAATTGGTAATTTTTCGTTAGTTTCATCTACTTATACTCAGGCTGCGGACTGAAGTCCGCACTACGAACGAATCTTACTGCGGTTAATTGAGCCGGCACGAGATGATTTAATAAATCTTGGATTGATAAATTAACCGCAGATATAGGCAGATAAACGCAGATAAACCCCGATAATTTCAAGAGAGAAGAGTGCTTGAATGCAATCTTTTTAATTGAGAAATTAATTGAGAAATTCCGCAATTTTTCTAACTGCTGCTGTTAAAATTTCTGGCGGCTCGACTAAGGCAAATCGCACGTAGCCTTCTCCTGATTTCCCGAAACCGGCGCCGGGGGAAGCTGCGACTCCCGTACTCTGTACTAGCTGAGTGCAAAATTTCACCGAATCCGATGCCCAAGGTGCTGGTAGTTTCGCCCAGACGTACATCGTGGCGGGGGGTACGGGTACTTCCCAGCCGATGCCCAAGAGCGCATTTACAAAGGTATCCCGGCGTTTTCTGAAGGTTTCGACGCTGGTGGTGACGGTATCTTGGGGGCCTAGTAATGCGGAGCTCGCTCCGTTCAAAATCCCTAGATATTGGTTGAAGTCTACTGCGGCTTTTACTTGTCGCAGGGCTGCAATTAGTTCGGGATTGCCGATCGCGTATCCAACTCGAAAGCCTCCCATGCTGTAGGATTTGGATAGGGTGAAAAACTCGATCGCCACGTTTTTTTCTCGATCGGCTTGAAAGATTGACGGCGCCATCAATTTACGGTTTTCCTCGGTTTGGGCGGCCTCAAGTGGAGAATTACGATCGTCAAACACCAAATCCACATAGGGGAAATCGTGCACTAAAACGAGCTGATGTCGCCGACAAAAAGTCACTGCTTTCTCAAAAAATGCCAGCGGGGCGATCGCAGTTGTAGGATTGTGAGGATAGCTCAAAACCATCATCTTCGACTGAGCCAAGACGGGCATCGGAATATCTTCAAATACTGGCAAAAACGCATTTTCTGCTAATAGCGGCATCGGGTAAATTTGACCGCCCGCCAAATACACGCCGCCCGCGTGGGAAGGATAGCCCGGATCGAGCAGCAAAGCAAAATCTCCGGGGTTGAGCACGGCTAAAGGCATATGCGCCGTGCCTTCTTGGGAACCAATTAACGGCAGCACTTCTGTTTCTGGATCGACTGAAATCCCGAATTTTTGTTCGTACCAGGAAGCTGCTGCTTCTCGGAAAGAGCGCGTACCGTTAAACAGTAAATAGCCGTGGGTGCTAGGATCTGATAGGGAATTGGCGATCGCCTCTGTAATGTGAGCAGCCGCGGGCAAATCGGAAGAACCGAGAGACAAGTCGATCACATTTTGCCCTGCGGCTCTGGCGAGAGATTTTGCTCGATCCATATCGGCAAATACATTAAATTTCAGGGGTTCTAAACGTTTGGCAAATTGCATATTCGCTACCAGTATTTTTGTGAATTGTGAATTATATTATGTTTGCTAAAATAACGATTATCAGGTTCGTAGTGAGGACTTCAGTCCTCTGATTTTGATGCGGACTGAAGTCCTCACTACGAACCTATTTTTTAATTCTTGTTGTTTTCTAGGATTTAATATTGTAAATTATTTGACAATCTAGCGGTGATATTTTAGAGGTGGCATTGAATAATTATGAGTTATAAATTATCAGTTGTCAGTTAAAAAAGATTCAACTAACAACTAAAGCTTTATAACTCAATCCTTAACATTCAACGCTCAAAAATCCAAATTTTATAAGTGACCTTCTAGCAAACCGATCAAAGTTTGTTTGGTAATAGCTCCCTCGTGGGAAAGCACTACTTCGGCATTTTTAAACAGTCTGAGTGCTGGGACTCCTTCGACTTTATACTGTTTGACAGTATTGGGATTGGGGTCAATTTCCATTTTAACCACTTTCAAGTCGCTGTAGTTGGCAGCCACCCAGTCGATCGAGGGCGCGATCAGTTTGCAAGGCCCGCACCAAGATGCCCAAAAATAAGCAAGCACTGGTTGCTCTGCTTTCAGGACTTCTGTTTCAAATTTTTCGTCGTTAATGACAATTACACTGTTGCTCATGATTTTACGAGGATTTTTCCTGATTATTTATAAAGCACGGGCGGGCGTTAAACTTGCACCAAATTAAAAGGCAGGCACAAAAAACTGTTACTAATTTTAAAACATTCTGCGAACTTATTGAGTATAAACTCAGGAATGGGGACTGATGGCTAATTCTGTATGGCGTTTAATTCCGCTGCTGTCGGCGTCTGGTAGGGTGCAGATGGCGATCGACCAATGGCTGCTGCAACAGCATCTAGCGGGGAAAAATCCGCCAACTCTGCGATTTTACACCTGGGCACCGGCGGCGATTTCCTTGGGCTACCACCAGCAGCGCTGGCCGGAATTTTGGCAGCAGTTGTCTTGGGAGGGACAGCTTCTGGAGTTGGTGAGACGCCCCAGCGGCGGGCGCGCTGTGCTCCACCAAGGGGATTTGACTTATGCAGTTGTGGCGTCGGGATTTGACAGCAGCCGCGTGAAAGCTTATCACACTATATGCGAGTTTTTGATTGAGGGTTGGCGGGCGATCGGTGTGGATTTGCGCTACGGGGAAGCTGGGCGCGGTTACATTCACAATCCCAATTGTTTTGGTACGGCGACGGCTGCGGATTTGGTTACTGTTGATGGCTGCAAGTTAATTGGTAGCGCGCAATTGCGCCGGGGCGATGCTATTTTGCAGCACGGTTCGATGCGTTTGCAGCCGGATATTAAATTGTTTTCTGAGGTTTTTGGGGAGGAATTAATTCCTGTGCAATTACCTCTATCTGAAGGGGGAGATGATTTGATTGCGACTGTAATTGATGCTTTGAGTGCGGCGGCTTGTCGCTGTTTTGATATTGATTTGGAGGTGCGGCCGCTTTCGGATGAGGAATGGGTGGAGATTTGGGAATTGACTAGAAGAATCTCTATTTTGTAGATGAACACGATAAGGGCGATCGGGAGCATCTCAGTTTTGCATTTACAGTGCTGTCTCCGCTCAAAAAAGGTTCGATCGTTCGGACTTCAGTCCGCTCTTTAAAAAATGCTTCTTGCAAAACTGAGATGCTCCCGGGCGATCGCTAATTTTTGATGATTTTACCATTTTAGAGAGGGATACAATTACGCTGGATACGCCTTTCTAATACCATTTATAAAAAAAATTATCCTGAACAATTGTGAGGCGAGAGTGAAACTGAGGTTTTTTATTTAGCCCATGGGTAAGCTGCAAAGCTGTCAGATTTTCCCTCTTGATGCTGCATGATTGTTGATTGTGATGCACCCTAGAAATAATGCGGCTTTTTGGGAACAGCCAAGATGGCCGTTCCACAAGAGACTTTTGGTATCATGCTTGTGGGGTGGGCAATCTTGGCAACACCTAAAAAAATCAATTCAAATGCAGTACAGCTTATGGTTTTGGCTCAGTTTGCACTTGGACGATCGGCTGTTTGGCAATTTTGGTCAATTTCACTGCATCCAGCAAGCTTTCCCAATCAGCATCCAGCACTGTATCCGAAGGGCGATCGCGGCGAGCAGCAGCTAAATTGCTGAGGGCATCTTGCCAAATCCCATTTTCAGCATAAATAGCGGTTTTCCGGCGCGGATCTGCCTTTTCTAACTCACTGCGGATATCGGCACTGAGCTCAACTCGCCGTACAGTACCGATTTCGAGCAGATCGGCAGATCTGTCTTCAGCCTCGCAAATCACTGTAAAATTCCAAGTGTATTTTTTGCCTACTTCCAAGGGAGGCACATTCTTGTTAGCGGGGATACTAACGCCGATTACTCCTGATAAATTGCTAACTGTGAGAGTCTGTTTATAAATCTGGTTGCCGCTTGGATCTAGTAAGATAAATTCGGCTGATTCCGCCTTTGTTGGAGGCAAGTAGAAAAAGAATGTTGGATATTCGGAAACAGTTCGGGCTATTTTATTTTCAGGGAGTAAGCCTGTGAGATTTATTGGATTTAGCCCGCTGTTGCGGCAGTTACCGCGCGTCGATCTGCCCGATCGAGGGGGCGATTGTTCCATATCTTCACGGGGCTGAGCAAAGCGCGGCCCTCCCGGTACAGTATTGCGCGGCTGGCCCACATTATCTGGCGTTGGCTGTCCCACACTTGCAAATTGGCAAGCATTAAATGCTCCTATCAACAATATGGAACTAAAGACGAGGGATTTTAGTGTAAATTTAGTCATTTTTTTTCTAGGTTTTTCATGATGTTTCCAAGATATCTTTTCTGTTTTTACTTTCTCGATCTTTCTCCTCCCAAGACGCGATAGACATTAACTTTTTGCTCCCTGCCTTTTAAAGGTAAAGCTCCCCAAGATTCTACCTCAAATTTTCCTTCAATATGCACTAAGGTTTCTTCAGCAATTAAGATGCGGCAGGTGTCCTCTTGCCGATCTTTTTCACAGCTTTCTAAACGAGAAGCGATATTGACACTATCACCGATTACTCCATATTCTAAACGGGTTTTGCCTCCCAAACTGCCCACCATTATCGGCCCGGTAAAAATTCCGACTCGCATTTTTGCCGACGGCAAATCGCGATCGCTCCAACTTTGATTTAGGGCCGGCAACCGCGAACTTATAGCTAGAGCGCAAGATACCGCAAGGCGAGCATCTTCGGCAATTTCTTCGGGAGTTGTGCGGGGGATAGGAACACCAAATACAGCCAGCATTCCATCTCCGGTAAATTTATTAATCACCCCTTGATGTTTTTGCACTTCCTCTGCCATTGCTGATAAATATTCATTTAACCAAGGCATCACTACTTCTGGCGGTAGTTTTTCGGAAATAGTGCTAAAACCCTGCAAGTCAGTCATGATCATTGTAGCAGTTAGTCTTTGCCCCGGCAATAGGCCCGACTGGAGGAGATGGACGCGCTCTTTCCACAGGGCATTGGCGATCGCCGGTGAGGTTTGCTGTCCTAGTAATTTCATTACAATTTCTTGCTGCTGCTTTGACTGCTGGTATTTGTATGTGATGATAACTGCTGGGGCGATCGCCAATGCCAGTGTTGGTGATGCCAGTGAGATCCACCCCTGTTGGGTAAATAGAAAAAATGTGAATCCCCATAATATGCAGCCAAGTGCGATCGCGCTCACCATGAAATTGAGCGTATTTTCTAGCCGCCAAGCTAAACAACCGCCAATTATTACCCAAACAGCGCTCCAAAGCATTTCTTGCCATTCATCCCAAAACCAAAATAGTTTTTTGTCATCTAAAACTGCGTTCAGAATTTGGCTAGTTGCCGTTGCATGAATTAATACCCCAGGCATCATGCGGTTGTCGCTGGCACTAGCGCTGTAAGGGGTAGAAAAGACATCTTTGACAGTTAGGGCTGTAATCCCGATTAGCACTATTTTACCCTTCACCAATTCGGGGTCTAGTTTTCCCTCCAAAACTTGAGTGAGTGTCACGGTTTTTGCAATATTTTCAGGAGAGCGGTAATTGAGCAAGATTTGATAGCCTCCAGTGTCAATTGTCTGATAACCTCCTGAGTCCGATCGCAGTCGCGAAAAGACTGTGTTTCCTGCTTTTATTTCTTGATCTTTTGTGAGTGTTGAAGGAATTTTTTTACTGTCAATATATTTGAAAGCTAGCCGGAGCGAAAATGAGCTGAGAGTCGATTGTCCGTTGGAACGAAACATCAAGCTCCGGCGAATTATGCCGTCTGGATCCATGACTAAATCGTTAAATCCTATCCGTTCTTTGGGGATGTTGGGAGGTGGCAGAGCTCGCTCGTACTCTGACTTGCCGAGGAAAGTAATGGGGATGACTTTGGGGTTTTTGAATTGAGCTGCCAATTCTGCGTTTCCTGGTTCGTAGGGGATATCGCGGATTATATCCAGACCAATAACGGTGGGTTCGAGACGCGCTATGGAGGCGATCGCACGAGCTAAAACTTCATCAGAGATTGGCCATTTCTTAAAAGTATGAATGTCCTGTTCTGTGACTGTCACTACTAGCAACCTCGGGTCAGGACCTGCATCGGGGCGCAACTTTACCATCAGGTCAAAAGCTTGCAATTCCAAGGGCTGCAACCAACCTAAATGTCGCACTCCTAAGAGAGTTCCTGTTACGACAATGCAGGTGATGGCAAGAGGTTGCAAGTCAGCCAAGGGGAAGGAAGAAGTTAAGTTTTTCCAACTCCAACGTTTTTTACCCAATTTATGATAAAATATCTTTAAAAAATTGGGCATAATTCTTGTTTGAATCTTCCTTGATATCTGTGCGCTGGCTTTTGTAGTGCTGTCCCCGCTCGCTTGCGGTTAGACAACAGCTCGGGGGGGACAGCACTCAAACAAAAACGCTTTTTACACTCCCCAGAGATGCTCCCGTCTGCTACATCTTAACTTGTGACTCATCCGGATTGCGATGCCCAATGTTTAATTTTCCTGTGCGGTTTTGGCGATCGCACTTAACTGCAATCCCTGGGGATAACTGTTTTCTTCTTTGCTGCGCTTGATATCGGCTTCGGAAATCTTGGGTTTGAGGTATTTTGCCAGAACTTTCATCACGTCGCCCCGATCGATCGTCCCTAGGGCTGCACCAATGGACGAAATGACGAGGATTCGCGGGAGTTGGCGGGCTTCCATGCAGTTAATTACTTCTGCAATGGATGCTTTTTCGGAGACTGTGGGGGTTTTTTCCAGGGGTTGCAAAATGTTGTGCAAAGTCTGAATTTGCCACTGACTGCGCTCTGTGCAGCGGATATCGTCGATCGACACTAAGCCCAAATCCCGCCCGTTGGTCGCAGCGATGTAAAATGGAAAGGGATTCACTTCTAACAAATAGCGATCGGCAAATTCTCGCAAAGTCAAATTTGCATCGACAACTCGAAACTCGCGGCTCATTGCATCGGCGGCCTTAGTTTTGAGCAGCGCTTCTTGCAACGAAGTAAAGCGGCTGTATGCGCTAGCATTCCGAATCGCAAAAGAGCCGATGAGCGCAATCCACAAACCGCCGTACTGGCGCGCTAACAAACATAAACTGACACCGAAAGCAACAGCCAACCAACCCAAAACTTGCCCGGTTTTTGCTGCCCAGCGCACGCCGACAAATCGAGAGCCGGTGATTTTCCAAATAGCTGCTTTTAAAACTTGTCCTCCGTCCAAAGGCAGCCCGGGAATTAAGTTAAATAATCCCAAAACTAGATTGATTATTGCTACCTTTTCTGTTATAATTGATAGCAAACTTGTCGGGGGGAAAACTTGAGAACCCAAACCGAGGATTAAAAACAGCGCGAAGCTGACGAGAGGGCCAGCAATAGCTACTTGAAAAGCTTGACCGGGAGTTTTTGATTCCGAGTCGATCGAAGCTACTCCGCCAAATAAGAATAGAGTAATAGAATTAACTTTAATGCCTTGCGACATCGCCGCCAAGCTGTGTCCGAGTTCGTGCAACAGTACGGAAGCAAACAGCAGCAGAGCTATTGCCAACCCGGCACTCCAGGAGAGCGCAGGCCCCCACAAGCGGTAACTGCTGGCGTATTCGCGGGTTGCGAGGGCTAAAATTATAAACCACGAATAATCAATCAGTAGCGGGATGCCAAATAAAGAGCCGATTCGCCAACCTGTCTGCATGAAAGTTTCCTGGGAAAGGAGAGCAAGAATGAATTTCTATTATATCTTTTCTGCCCCTTTCCTTTCCCCGAACCCTGATTTTTAAAGAACTCCGGCGTTACCCAAGCCCAAGATTACTCCTGCGCCGAGCAAGTGCCCTAGGCTGGCTGTGGCCAGCAATTCTGGGATGCCGAAGCCTTTGAACATTCCAGGGACTGCAACGGGTAAGGCTGGGCCTTTGCCTCGGTTTTGTTTGTTGATGCCGTAGTAGCCGATCGCGATCGCCAGCAAGTTGCATACAATCATTGTCAGTCCTACCATTGGTGTCCATTCCGGCGTTGAGGGAGTGGTAGCTTGTACGGCTAACAGCAAAGATGAGTTAATCATGTTTATATCTTCCTGATTTCACAGATTATTTGATTGAGAAAATTATAAAAAGTATTTTGCATTAAACTAAGATTTGTTTTAATAGTTAACAATTCGTTGATATTTTGATACAAATTCAGCACGGAGCCAAAAGAGTGCGGGTAAAAATTTGCGGAATCACTAAATTAGACCAGTCCAGGGCGATCGCAGCTTTGGGAGCTCAGGCTTTGGGGTTTATCTGCGTGCCGGCTTCCCCCCGCTATGTCAGCCCGGAAACTATTCGCCTGATTGTCGAACAGTTGCCGGAAAATGTCGATCGCATCGGCGTATTTGCTGATACCACAATAGAAAATATATGTCAAGTAACCGCAGAGTCAAATTTAAGCGGGGTGCAGTTGCACGGAGATGAAACAGCGGAATATTGCGATCGGCTGCGCGAGTTTTTGCCGGGAATTGAAATTATTAAAGCTTTGAGAGTTAAGAGTCATGAAACGTTAGCTACCGCTGCAATTTACGCCCTGCGTGTCGATACTTTACTGTTGGATGCTTACCATCCGGCTCAACTTGGCGGTACTGGCAAAACTATAGATTGGATGATGTTAGCAGAGTTTAAACCAGCTTGTCCTTGGCTGCTGGCGGGCGGCTTGACGCCGGATAATGTTTTAAGTGCGATCGATCGCGCCAAGGGCAAAAATTTCAGCGGTGTTGACCTTTCGAGCGGCGTAGAAATAGCGCCGGGAGATAAAGATTTGACCAAAGTTGCTCAGTTGTTTGCTAACTTAAGTTTACTTACTAATCCTAGGTAATTGGTAATTGATAATTGGTAATATCCTGTCCGGTCGATTACCATCACAAAAACGGTTCGTTCGTTCGTCCGCAAAAGCGGACTTCAGTCCGCTCTCCGGTTGCGGACTGAAGTCCGCACTACAAACCAATCTTATTTTCGTTCGTCCGCAAAAGCGGA